>JAUYMC010000294.1 GCA_030699545.1 Gemmatimonadales bacterium
GCCGGTGGAGGCGCAGGCGCCCATCGAGATGACCCACTTGGGCTGCGGCATCTGATCGTAGATGCGGCGGATCACCGGCGCCAGCTTGAACGGCAGGCGTCCCGCGCAGATGAGGACGTCGGCCTGGCGGGGCGAAAACGCCTGGCGCTCCATCCCGAAGCGCGCGAAGTCGTAGCGGCTCGCCGCCGTCGCCATGAACTCGATGGCGCAGCACGCCGTGCCGAACGGCATCGGCCAGAGCGAATTGGCGCGCGAGGAGTTCACGGCCCAGTCCACCAGGTTCTGGAACTTGGCGAGCAGGTAATTGGGGCTCTGCCCCGCCACTTCCCGCGTTGTCCCGACGTGTTTCATCGCGTCAATCCCATTGGAAGGCGCCGCGCTTCCAGACGTAGATGTAGCCGACGAACAGGATCAGCAGGAACACCAGCATTTCGACGAGCAGGAACCCCGTGGAGACCGTGCCCCCGCCGAGAAAGATCGTCGCCCACGGAATCAGGAAGACCGTTTCGATGTCGAACAGAATGAACAGCACGGCGACGAGGTAGAACTTTACCGAGAACCGCTCGTGCGCGCTGCCGAGCGGCGGCATGCCGCTTTCGTAGGGGCGCTCTTTCGCCTCGGTCGGACGGCGCGGCCCCAGGAAATGCGACGCGACGATCATCGTGGTCCCCGCGACGACCGCGAGGCCGAGCAGCATCAGAAAGGGGAGGTAGGGCTGCATCGCGCTCGTGAAAAAATTCACTACCCGTCCGACCGTTGTCAACCGAACCGAGTGGCGTAAGTGTTAGTCCCACCGTTACATTGCCGGCCCATGTCCATCAAATCCGACCGCTGGATCCGCCGGATGTCGCGCGACCATGGCATGATCGAGCCGTTCTGCGACGCCCAGGTCCGCGCCGGCGCCGTCTCCTACGGCGTTTCGTCCTATGGCTACGACATGCGCGTGGCGCCGGAATTCAAGATCTTCACGAATGCCCTCTCGGCCGTCGTCGATCCCAAGCAGTTCGACCCGAAGTCCTTCATCGAGTTCACGGGCGACGTCTGTCTCGTTCCGCCGAACTCGTTCGTGTTGGCGCGGTCGGTCGAGTATTTCCGGATTCCCCGCAATGTCCTCACCATCTGCGTTGGGAAAAGCACCTACGCCCGCTGCGGCATCATCACGAATGTGACGCCGTTCGAGCCGGAGTGGGAAGGCTTTGTGACGCTGGAAATCTCGAACACGACGCCGTTGCCGGCGAAGATCTACGCCAATGAAGGGATCGCGCAGGTCCTCTTCTTCACGGCGGATCCGGGCGACGAATGCGAAATCAGCTACAAGGACAAGAAGGGGAAGTACCAGGCCCAGACGGGAATCACGCTCCCGAAGCTGTAACCGTCCTGGACCCGAGCACCGTGATCAGGGCCGCGGCCCCGACGAGGATGGCGATATCAGGCGCCCACCCCAACTCAGTGGCCGGTACCGCCATCTGCAGGAAGTACATCGTGAAATCGAACAGGCCGATGCCCAACCCCAGCAGCACCGTGTACGTCAGCGTGCGCCCCAGGCGCGCCAGCAGACTCGCCGTGACCAGGGCCACCGCCCCCTGCCCCGCCGCGATCGCGAGGGACGTCATCAGGCCGCCGAGCAGCGTCGCCATGATCGCGGAGCGGCCCGGATTGTAGCTGAAGAACCAGGCGTGAATCAGCGTGATGACGATGCCGGCGACGGCGGCGCAGAGCGCCGCCCACACCGCGTAATAGATCGCGATCCGCATGCGCGATGCCGTGTCGGTCATGGACGTGCACTCCTCAGAGCGGCGGCGGCTTCGACGAGAGCCGCGCGGGCCTCATCCACGCGCGTGCGCAGGTCGGCCAGCTCGCGCGTGGCGGTCGCGGCATCGGCGTAGCGAATCGCCTCGTTGACGGTGGGAAAGGCCATCGTCGCGTACCCGTTGTCCAGGTCGGACGCGAACTGCAGACTGCGATACCACGGACGGGACACGAGTCCCGCCGGCCGCGTCAGCCGCCGTTCGACCTGCATGAGCGCGTGGTTCACGGCGGCCGCGCGGGCGGAATCCACGGCCGAGGCCGTCTCGCGGGCGGCGGCGAAGGCCCCCGCGACGGCCGTGAACCGCTCCAGCGCATCCCGCACGCCGGTGGTGCTCACGCTCTCCCACTGCTTGCGCGCGATTCCGGAATCGAGCTGCGCGACCAGCGCCGTCATTTCCGTGCCGAAGGCGACGTAGTCGAGCGGTACGATCGGATCGTTCGCGAGCCGCGACAGAATGACGCTGACGACCTGCGCGCCCGCGCGGTGCGCCCGGAAGCCGGGGTCGCCGAAGCGCGTCATCCAGTCGGAGGAGTCGTACATCGAGTGATAGATCCCGTTGGGGCCGTCGAACCCGATGCCGCCCGAGGGAATGCCGAGGTGGTGATAGAACCCCGCGAAGTCCGATCCGCCGCCCAGATTGCCGAGGCGCAACGCCGAGGTGTCTCCGCCCACGCGCCGCAACCAGACGTCGTACACGGTGCCGGGCCCGGTGGGATCGGGCACGGCGCGCGCCGCCGCGCGGAACAGCGGCTTCAGCGAGGGGGAGCCGCTGCCACCGAAGGCCGGGCCGGAAAACGTGCCGTCCTCATTGATGTACGCAATCGCGTGGGCGCGGAGGGAATCCGCCAGCTCTTCGACCCACTCGGTCGAGCCGATCAATCCCCACTCTTCGGCGTCCCAGGTGGCGAACACGAGCGTGCGTGCCGGCCGCGCGCCCTCCCGCGCGAGCGTCGCGAACGCCCGCGCCGCCTCCAGCACCGCGACGGTGCCGCTCACATTGTCGCGGGCGCCGGGGCTCCACGCATCGCGGTGCCCGCCGGCGACGACCCACTCGTTCGGCCAGCGCTCGCCGCGCAACAGTCCAAACGTGTTCCAGATCTTGTGCTGCGCGCGCGCGCCGCGCTCGGTCTTCACCTTGAGCCGGGCCCGGACCGGTCCGGGGCCCGCGTGGTAGCGGAACGGCAGCGCCCCCTGCCAGCTCTGCGGCACCGACGGACCCTGCAACGCCTCGAGGAACCGCCGGGCGTTGCCGTAGCCCATCGGGATGATCGGGATTCGCGGCAGCACGAGCGAGTCCTCCGGGAGCCGGCGCGCGCCGTCGACGGACGCCCACCCCGGCGTCATCGGATCGCCGAGACCGTTCATCATGCTGCCGCGCTGAATGCCGCCGGGGGGTCGCATCGGACCATCAGGGTAGACGTCCCCGCGGAAATAGCCGTCGTCCTGCGGATCGGAGTAGACGATCAACCCGACGGCGCCGCGCTGCTCCGCTTCGCGCGCCTTGATGCCGCGGAACGAGCGCCCGAATCGCGCGATCACCACCCGGCCGCGCACACTGATGCCCAGCGAGTCGAGCGTCGCGTAGTCTTCGATGAGCCCGTAGTTCACGTAGACGACGTCGGCCGTGACGTCGCCGTCGCCGGTGTACCCGCTGAACGGCGGGACCGGCGGACCCGCCGGTCGACCGGCCGGAAGCGGAGGCTCAGCCAGCGACAGGCGGGCGGCGGCGGCTCGGGGCCGCGCGATGATCCAGGCGGCGACAGTGTCGGGCTGGGGCAGATAGACGGTGTATTCCTTGGTCCACACCTCGAGCCCCCACTCGCGCATCCGCGCCAGCACGTAGTCGCGCGTGGCGGCTTGCGCGGGCGTGCCCGCCATGTGCGGCACCGCGGTGAGGTCCCGCGACATCCGGTCGATGCTCGCCGTGTCGGGGATCGCGAGGAGGCGCTGCTCGTACGACTGGCCGGCCAGCTGGCCGGACGGCCCGGCGGCCACGACGATCAGCAGCGCCGCGAGCGACCGTCCGGCCGTCCGGCCGTCAGCCCGTCCGCTCATCGTGGGTTCAGAATCCGGTCGATCCGCGCGGCCAGATCGAGCACATGGGCGCGGGTCG
Source organism: Gemmatimonadales bacterium (assembly GCA_030699545.1). Classification (GTDB taxonomy): domain Bacteria; phylum Gemmatimonadota; class Gemmatimonadetes; order Gemmatimonadales; family GWC2-71-9; genus 20CM-2-65-7. Next base: position 3,924 of record JAUYMC010000294.1, read on the forward strand.
TGCGGTCGCCACCGGTGCGGGCGCCGGCGGCGCGGAGCGCGCTCTGCAGGCCCTGCAGCTCGAGCCGCGCCAGCGCCCGAGCGTCCGTCGGCCGGATGCTGGGCGTGAATCCCGGGAAGGCGGCGAACCGAGGCGGCACGGGGGTCAGCAAGGGCGTCGTAATCAGGCGCTCCATCTGGTCCACGAAAGCCTGCTGGAGCTGACGCCGGTAGGGATCGATCGCCCGGCCGGCGGCGAGCTCCGAGAAGACGCCGCGCCGCACGTCGGCAAAGAGGTCGGCCAGCGGGTACGCGTTGCCCGGCGGCTCGATCGCGGCCTGCTCGGCAAGGCGGCTCAGGCGCGCGTCCTGAAAGAGCGCGGCCAGGAGCGCCGTCTGACGCACCCGGATCCGGTTCACGAACCCGCTCGGCTCAATGCGCCGCAGCACTTCCCGGTCGAGGAAATACGTCGGCGTCGTGAACGCGTTCTCGTTGAGGAACCGGACGGCGGCGACCTGCCGGGCGCGCGGCACGGCGGTGTGGATGACGCCCTCCTGGTTCGGATACTTCTCGTGCCGGTAGACGCCGCCGACGACGACGGCGACGTGATTCATCTCGAGGCCCCACTGCCCGATCACCCGGCCGTAGAGATCGTCCAGCAGGTCGTAGTCGTCGAGCGGGTTGGTGGTCGCCGCGGGGATCAGCATCGGCATCAACCGCTTGAGATTCGCGAGGCCGTACGTGGTCGCCTTGATGGGATCGTCCCCCAGCGCCTCGGACTGCGTGCGCGGGTCGATCCCATCGGGATTGCCGAAGCGGAGCCACGGCCGGCTGTCCTGCAGCCGCGCGAGCGAATCCAGCGTGGCGCGCCCGGCCTGCGGCGTCGCCGCGCCCGGGATTCGCCGGTAGCCCCAATCGATGGTGTAGTAGTCCCACACGCCGATTTTGGGCATCAGCTGCACGTTGTCGCCCGGCTGGGCGACGTAGTTGTTGCGCGCGTAGTCCATGATGGAATACGCCGTGCCGTGATGCCGGGTGTAGGTCGGACTGCGCAGCGAGTCGACGGGATAGTAGCCCGACGACAGCTGGTTGTGCGGCAGTCCCAGCGTGTGGCCCACTTCGTGGGCCGAGACGTAGGCCACCATCTCGCCCATCAGCGAGTCGGGGAATGGCAGCCGCCGGGCGCGCGGGTCGACGGCGCCCGCCTGCACCCAATACCACGCCTGCAACAGGCTCGTGATGTTGTGGAACCACCCGATGTTCGACTGCAGGATCTCGCCGGTCCGCGGGTCGTTGACGTGCGGCCCGTAGGCGTTCTCGATCGTCGAGGGCAGCCAACGAATCGCCGAGTAGCGCGCATCATCGAGATCGAACTCCGGGTCTTCCTGCTCGGTGGGCGCGCGCCGCGCGGTGATCGCGTTCGAGAACCCCGCCGCGCGGAACACCGGCTCCCACATCCGCACGCCCTTGATGATCCACGGCGCCCACTTGTCCGGGGTCGCGGGGTCGAGATAGAACACGATCGGCTTGACCGGGTCGCTCACCGCGGCCGCCGAATCCTTCGGCTCGAGCCGCCAGCGCGTGATGAAGCAGCGCCGCGGCACGCGCGGTTCGTCGGTCCCGTAGTCTTCGAACCTGACGGAGAAGAACCCCACGCGGTTGTCGCACAGCCGCGCCGCCATGGGCCGGTCCGGCAGGAGGACCATCGAGTAGTTGGTGGGGATGGTCATCGAATTGATGGACCGGTCGAACCCGGACCCCGGCGCGCCCGGGATCGAATCCACCTCAAAGGTATGGAGCGCCGTCACCTCGACGTTGAGCGGGAAGCTGCGCGCGCGCTCCACGAACGAGCGGGCCGGATCGAAGCGGCGCACCCGCACCCGCAGCTGGCGGGCGTTGAGCTCGGGGACATCCGTCGTGAAGAGACTGGTGACCTCGACGACCACATTGGAATCGCGCGGGCTCCAGGCGGCGATATCGAAGCTCTTGATGATCGGCGGCGTGTTGGATAAATCAACCGATCGGGCGACGGGGAGCGTCGAGTCCGCGCGCATGGCGTAGCTGATCATCCGCAGCAGGACGCGGTTGCCCAGCCGATCCCAGCGCACCACCCGCGCCGCGATCTGCTCGCCGGCATACCCCACGCCGCGCATCGTGCCGCGGCGGTCGACCACCATGCTGAACTGCCGGCCGATCAGCGCGCGCGGAATCTCATAGTACAGCTTGTCCCCGACCCGGTGCACCAGGAATACGCCAGAATCGGTGACGGCGTGCGGCGTGATGACCTGGTTGTAGGGCTTCGGCGCGGCGTCGCCCCGCGCGCCGCCCGCGCGGGCGGTATCTTGACGGTCGGGCGCGGGCTGTTGCACGGGGGCGGCGGACGTCGAACGGGAGCACGCGAGGGCGGCGAAAGCCAGGAGCACGGTGAATGGGCGCATCGAGGAGCACCTTCAGGTGAAGGACACGGAGACGCGGACGGGGGAGATTAGGCCGCCGGTGGCATTCCGTCCAGAGCCGGGCCCGGGACCGGTGCGCTCGCTCCGGACGCTGGTCCTCGCGCTGGTGGGAACGGTCGCGTTGTACGCGCTCGCCGTCGCGATCTATCTCCTCTCCAGTGTCGGGGCCGTCGGCGCCGGCGTGCTGGCGCTCGCGGGCGGCGGCGTCATCCTGCCGCTCGCGCTGCTGCTGCTGCGTCGCCGCTTGTGGGCGCCGCTCGCCAGCCTCGAGCGGGGCCTGCAGCAGGTCGCCGACGGCGATCTGACGGCGCAGGTCCGGATCGAGCGGAACGACGAGCTGGGGCGCGTCGGGGCGCATTTCAACGAGATGAGCCGCATTCTGCGCGGCCGCGCCGAAGAACAGGGCCGGTTCGCGGCGGCCGGCGAGCTGCTCGGCGGCGTCGCGCACGAGGTGAACAACCCCCTGATGGCCATCGCCGCCCACGCCGAGCTGCGCCTCGCGGATGCGGAGCTGCCGGAGGAGCAACGGACGGAGATGCAGAGCATCCTGCGCCAGGCGCAGCGCGCCGCCAAGCTGCTCCGCGGCCTGCTGCGCTTCGTCCGCGCCGGGGAAACCCGCACGACGCGCGTCAACCTCAACGACGTCGCGCGCAGCGCGCTCGACCTCGTGTCGTACCGGTTCCGCGTGGACGAGATTACGATGGGGGGCACGCTCGATCCCAACCTCCCCGCCATCGAGGGGGACGCCAACCGGCTGGAGCAAGTCCTGGTCAACCTCCTCAGCAACGCCCTCGATGCCCTCCGCGCCGTCCCCCCGCCCCGCCATCTGATCGTCGATTCCTACGTCGAGGGGGGACGGGTGTGCGTGTCGGTCACCGACAACGGCCCCGGGGTGGCGCCGGAGATCGCCGACCGGCTGTTCCGTCCCTTCGCGACGACCAAAGGCCGCCGCGGCACGGGCCTCGGGCTGTACATCTCGCGGCAGCTGGTGCGTGAAGCGCAGGGGGAGCTGGACCTGGTGCGCCGCGATCACGGCGTCCGCGGCAGCCGCTTTGTCCTGGCGCTCCCGCCGGCACCGGCGGCTGCGGTGCTGCCCAGCGGAGAGCTTCCCGCGGGCGCCGCCGCGACGGCGGCCGCGACGCCGCGCAAGTCCACGCTCGCGGGAATCCGCGTGCTGCTGGTCGATGATGAAGAGCTGATCCGGCGGCCGATGTGCCGCTTCCTCACGAAGCGCGGCGCCGAGGTCAGCGAAGCGTGCGACGGCATTCAGGCGTTGGAGCGGATCACGGCCGGCTTCGACCCGCACGTCATCCTCGCCGACCTGCGCATGCCGCGGATGGATGGCGCCGAGCTGTACGCGCGGCTGCAGGCCGAGCACGGGCCGATGCCGTCCCGCGTGCTGTTCCTCTCCGGCGATATCACGCAGCTGGCGGGCCGCGGGCTCGCGGAAGTCCCGCGCGACCGCGTCCTGGTGAAACCGGTGGAGCTCATGGAGCTGGAACAGCGGATCCGCGACTTTGTGGGAGAACGCGTCTAGCTGCGCGTGATGAGCCGCGCCGCCCGCTCGTAGACAAAGTAGTCCCACGCCCAGTTGAGCAGCACAAACAGCTTGTTGCGAAATCCGATCAGCTGAATGATGTGCACCACCAGCCACATCACCCACGCCAGAAACCCGCGAAACTGGAGGCCCCAGACGTGCGCGACCGCGGCGTTGCGCCCGATCGTCGCGAGCGTTCCGGGATCGCGGTACCGGAAGGGCGCCATCCGCCCCGTTCCCTGGACGGCCGCGCGGATGTTCGCCGCCACCGCGTCGGCCATCTGCATCGCCACCGGCGCGACCATCGGGAGGGGCTCCCCGCCGATTTCGAGATAGGCCGCATCGCCGATCACCGAGATCTCGGGGTAGTCGGGCACCTGCAGCGTGGCGGTGACCGCGATCCGGCCCTGGCGCGCCGTCGGGAGGCCGAGCCGCGCGCTGAGGGACGCCGCGCGCGCGCCGGCCGCCCAGATGAGCGTGTGCGCGGGCACGACTTCGCCGCTCTTGAGCCGCACGCTCTGGCCGTCGTAGTCCGCCACCGTCGCGCCGAACCGGACGTCGACATGCTTGCGCCACAGCGTCGCGCCCGCCGCCTCGCGCAGCTTCTCGGGCATCGCGGCGAGCAGCCGGTCGGTCGCCTCGAGCAGCAGCACGCGCACATCCTTGATGTTGAGCCGCGGATAGTCCTTCACCAGGACGAGGCGGATCAGCTCCGACAGCGCCCCCGCCATCTCGACCCCGGTCGGGCCGCCGCCGACCACGACGAAGGTGAGCCGGGCGCGCCGCCGCTCGCCGTCCGGTTCGAGCATCGCCTGCTCGAAGCACGTCAGAATGTGATTGCGGATCGACACCGCATCGGGGATGTCCTTCAGCCCGAGGCCGTGCCGCTGGACCCCCTCGAGCCCGAAGAAGTTCGTCTCCCCTCCCGGGGCGAGCACCAGATAGTCGTAGGGGACCGGCCCGCCGCTCGTCTCGAGCCGGCGCGCCGCGAGGTCGGCGCCGGTGACGTCGACCATGCGGAACTCGAGGTTGCGCTGGCCCCGCAGGATGGCGCGCACCGGCTTGGCGATCTGCTCGGCCTCGAGGCCCGCCGTCGCGATCTGATAGAGCAGCGGTTGAAAGAGATGGTAGTTATTGCGGTCCAGCAGCAGCACCTGCACGGGCGCGCGCGCGAGGGCCCGGGCGATGCGCAACCCGCCGAACCCCGCGCCGACAACGACCACGGTTGGTGGCATGGCTCCTAATGTACGCTTGCTCGGGTCCCCGCTCCGCATGTATCATCCGTCCGCATGCGATCCCTGATCGGCCAGAAGATGCTGATGGCGGTCTCCGGCGCCTTGCTGCTCGGCTACCTCGTGCTCCACATGATCGGCAATCTCAAGGTCTTCCAGGGGCCGGCGCACTTCAACGCGTATGCCGAGGGGCTGCGCGTCCTCGGCGCGCCGCTGCTGGGCCGCGGCCAGGCGTTGTGGATCGTCCGGATTATCCTGCTCGCCGCGGTCGGCGTCCATATCTGGTCCGCGATCGCCGTCACGCGCGCCAGCTGGCGGGCGCGGCCCGCCGGCTACCAGCGCCTGGAGCTCGTCGAAACGACGTACGCCGCCCGCACTATGCGCTGGGGCGCCGCGATCATCGTGCTGTACGTCATCTATCACCTGCTCGATTTCACGTTCGGCCGCGTGAACCCGGGGTTCGTCCCGGGGGACGTGTACCGGAACGTCGTCGCGAGCTTCCGGATCTTCCCCGTCGCCCTGGCCTACGTGATCGCGAACGTGTTCGTCGGATTGCATGTGTATCACGGCGTGTGGAGCGGCGCGCAAACGCTGGGGCTCAATCGCGCGCCGTCGGACCGCTGGCGGCGCCGGGGCGCGGCGGTCTTCGCCCTCCTGCTGACCGCCGGCTATCTTCTCGTGCCGCTCGCCGTGATCACGGGACGGTTGCGCTGACATGGAGCTGCGTGCGCTGGTGCCCGAGGGGCCGATCGAGCGGAAGTGGGAGCGGCGCCGCTTCGAGGTGAAGCTCGTCAATCCCGCCAACAAGCGGCGCTACCATGTGATCGTCGTCGGCTCGGGGCTCGCCGGAGCGTCGGCGGCGGCCACGCTCGCCGAGCTGGGCTACCGCGTCTCGTGCTTCTGTTATCAGGACAGTCCCCGCCGCGCGCATTCCATCGCCGCCCAGGGCGGCATCAACGCCGCCAAGAACTATCAGAACGACGGCGATTCGGTGTGGCGGTTGTTCTATGACACCGTCAAAGGCGGCGACTTCCGCGCCCGCGAGGCGAACGTGTACCGCCTCGCCGAGGTGAGTGCCAACATCATCGATCAATGCGTGGCGCAGGGCGTGCCGTTCGCCCGCGAGTATGGCGGCACGCTCGCCAACCGCTCGTTCGGCGGGGCGCAGGTATCGCGCACCTTCTACGCCCGCGGCCAGACCGGCCAGCAGCTGCTGCTCGGCGCCTATCAGGCGCTCGAGCGCCAGGTGGCCCTCGGCCGCGTGGCGATGTACCCGCGCGCCGAAATGCTCGATCTGGTCGTTGTGGACGGGAAGGCCCGCGGCATCGTCGTGCGCGACCTCGTGACCGGCGCCGTTTCGTCACACGCGGGCGATGCGGTGGTGCTGGCGACCGGCGGATACGCCAACGTCTACTACCTCTCGACCAACGCCAAGGGCTGCAACGTCACCGCCACCTGGCGCGCCTACAAGCGCGGGGCGGCATTCGCGAATCCGTGCTTCACCCAGATCCATCCGACGTGCGTGCCGCCCGCGGGGGAATACCAGTCGAAGCTCACGTTGATGAGCGAGTCGCTGCGGAACGACGGGCGCATCTGGCTGCCGCGACGCCAGGGCGATCACCGGCCGCCGCAGGACATTCCCGACGCCGAGCGCGACTATTACCTCGAGCGATTCTATCCGAGCTTCGGCAATCTCGCGCCGCGCGACATCGCCTCGCGGCGCGCCAAGGAGATGTGCGACCAGGGGCTGGGCGTCGGACCGGGCGGTCAGGGCGTCTATCTCGATTTTCGGGATGCGATTCTGCGCCTGGGGCGCGACGTCGTGGCGGAGCGCTACGGCAACCTGTTCGAGATGTACGAGCGGATCACCGGCGAGAATCCGTACGACACGCCGATGCGCATTTACCCGGCGCCGCACTACACGATGGGCGGGCTGTGGGTGGACTACAATCTCATGAGCACCCTCGACGGATTGTTCGTGATCGGGGAAGCGAACTTCGCCGATCACGGCGCGAACCGCCTGGGCGCGAGCGCGTTGATGCAAGGGCTCGCCGACGGCTACTTCATTCTGCCGTACACCATCGGGAACTATCTCGCGCAGACCAAACCGGCGGAGGTGCCGGCCGAGCATACGGCGTTTCGCTCGGTGCAAGCCGAGGTGGCGGCCCGCAGCACCACGCTGCTCGGCGTCACCGGCACGCGCAGCGTCGACAGCCTGCACCGCGAGCTGGGCACGCTCCTGTGGGACCGCTGCGGCATGGCGCGCACCGGTGCGGGCTTGCGCGCGGCGATCGACGGCGTGCGCGCGCTGCGCGAGCGGTTCTGGAAGGACGTGTACGTCGGCGGCCGCGGCGAGGACTTGAACCAGGCGCTCGAGAAGGCGGGCCGCGTGGCCGACTTCATGGAATTCGCCGAGCTGATGTGCGAGGACGCGCTGCACCGCGAAGAGTCGTGCGGCGGCCACTTCCGCGAGGAATATCAGACCGCCGAGGGCGAAGCGCGGCGCGACGACGCCCGGTTCGCCTACGTCGCGGCGTGGGAGTACACCGGTGCGAGCGAGCGGCCGCGGCTCCACAAGGAGCCACTCGCCTTCGAGCACGTCCCCCTCGCGCAGCGGAGCTACAAGTGAATCTCACGCTGCACGTCTGGCGGCAACCCGATGGCCGCACCGCCGGCCGTTTCGAGACCTACGAGGCGCGGGACGTCAGTCCCGCCATGTCGTTCCTCGAGCTGCTCGACGTCGTGAACGAAGGGCTGATCGCGCGGCGCGAGGAGCCGATCGCGTTCGATCACGATTGCCGGGAAGGGATCTGCGGCGCCTGCGGCATGGTGATCAACGGTCGGCCCCACGGGCCGCGGCGCGCCACCACCGCCTGCCAGCTGCATCTGCGGCAGTTCACGGACGGCGACGAGCTCTGGATCGAGCCCTGGCGGGCGCGCGCGTTTCCCGTGGTGAAGGACCTGATCGTGAACCGCAGCGCGTTCGACCGCCTGATTCAGGCGGGGGGCTTCGTCAGCGTGAATACCGGCGGCGCCCCCGAAGCGAATACCATCCCCGTCCCCAAGCCCGCGGCCGAGCGGGCGATGGACGCCGCCGAGTGTATCGGGTGCGGGGCCTGCGTGGCCGCCTGCCCCAACGCCTCCGCGATGTTGTACGTGGCGGCGAAGGTGGCGCATTTGGCGCTGCTGCCGCAGGGCCAGCCGGAGCGGGCCCGCCGCGTCGTCAGTATGGTGGACGCGATGGATGCCGAAGGCTTCGGCGCCTGCACCAACCACGCCGAATGCACGGCGGCCTGCCCCAAGGAGATTGCGATCGATTTTATCGCGCAGCTAAACCGCGATTACGCCCATGGTCTGCTTCACCGCCTCAGCGGAGGCGTGTAGAGCCTTCCGCTCCTCGCTCGACAGCTCGACTTCCAGAATCTGCTCCAACCCGCCGCGCCCGAGCTTGCAGGGCACGCCGCAATACATCCCGCTCAGGCCGTACTCTCCTTCCAGCCAGGCGGCGCAGGGCAGAATGCGCTTGCGGTCGAGCGCGATCGCTTCGACCATCTGGACCGCGGCGGACGACGGCGCGTAATAGGCCGATCCCGTCTTGAGCAGCGACACGATCTCGGCTCCGCCGTTGCGCGCCCGCTGGACGATCGGATCGAGCTTGGCCTTGGGGAGCAGCTGCGTGATGGGAATGCCCGAGACCGTCGTGTAGGACACGAGCGGGACCATCGTGTCGCCGTGCCCGCCGAGGACCATCGCCTGGATATCCGCGACCGAGACGTTCAGTGCCTCGGCGAGAAAGGCGCGATAGCGCGCGGTGTCGAGCACGCCCGCCATGCCGATCACGCGCTGGCGCGGAAAGCCGGCGACCTGTTTCGCCACCCAGCACATGACGTCGAGCGGATTGGACACCATCACGATGATGGCGTCGGGACATGTCGCCTTGATCTGCTGCGAAACCTGCTTCACGATGTCGGCGTTGGTGCGGACCAGATCGTCGCGGCTCATCCCCGGCTTGCGCGCGATGCCCGCCGTGACGACGACCACCTCGCTCCCCGCCGCGGGTCCGTAGTCGTTGGCGCCGACGACGCGCGTGTCGAAGCCCTCGATGGGGGCGGATTCCCACTGGTCCAACCCCTTGCCCTGGGGGACGCCTGCGACGACGTCCACGAGCACGACGGTGCGCGCGAGGTGTTTTTCGGCGAGGCGCTGCGCGGTCGTGGCGCCGACGTTGCCGGCACCGACGACGGTGATTTTATCGAGCATGGCGACCTAAAAGTATGTCACCCGCCCCGCGTGTGCATCTCCCGGTGGGGATCCGCGCGCAGGGCTTCGCGCGGATACAACGTCTCGCGGCCAGCCACGCGCAACCGCTCCTCCGCCCCCCGATCGCGGCGGCCCTGCCAGACGGTGGTGATGAGCTCGGCCAGCTCGGCATCCGTCGCGCCGGCGCGGACCGGCTCCCGCAAATCCACACCGCTCGCGGCGTAGAGGCAGAGCAACCACGTGCCGTCGGCGGTCAGCCGGCTGCGGTCGCACGACCGGCAGAACGGCGCGGTCGTGGACGCCACGATGCCGAAGGTCGTCCCATCGGGCAGGCGAAAGCGCTCGGCCGGCGCCGCGGGATCATCGGGATTGCGAAGCGGGTCGGGCTCCCCATACGCGCGACCGATGCCGTCGAGCATCTCCTGTCGCGAGACGACCTGATCGAACGACCACCCGGTGGCGCCGCCGACGTCCATGTACTCGATGAACCGCACCTCGGCGTGATGCGTGCGGGCAAACGCGAGCAGCGCGGGAAGCTCATCGTCGTTGGTGCCGCGCACGACGACGCTGTTGAGCTTGAGCGGCGTGAGACCCGCGCGGTGCGCGGCGGCGATGCCGGCGAGCACGTCGGCGTGCCGGTCGGTGCGCGCCAGCTCCCGCATCCGCTCCGGCCGCAGCGTGTCGAGGCTGACCGTCACCCGATGCAGCCCCGCGCGCCGCAACGGCTCGGCGAGCTTCTCGAGCAGCACGCCGTTGGTCGTGAGCGCGAGATCGTGGACGTCGGGGATCGCGGCGAGCATCTCCGTCAGCACCGGAAGATCGTGGCGCAGCAGCGGCTCCCCGCCCGTCAGACGAACCTTGCGTGCCCCGAGCGACGCGAAGATGCGCACCAGGCGCGCGATCTCTTCAAACGTGAGGATGGATGCGCGGGGGAGCCAGACGTACTCCTGCTCCGGCATGCAATAGCGGCAGCGCAGGTTGCAGCGATCGGTGACCGAAACGCGCAGGCTGCCGAGCGGCCGGGCCCAGGCGTCACGAATCACGGGCGGGCACCGGCTCTCCGGAGAGATCGACCCACGTCGCGGTCCCGTCGCGGCGCAGCTCCTTCTTCCAAACGGGGAGTCCCTGCTTCACCGCTTCGATCACATACCGGCAGGCGTCGAAGGCTTCGGCCCGATGCGCCGCCGTCGCGACGATCGCGATGCTCGCCTCGCTCACGGGGACGCGTCCCACGCGGTGCCGCACGGCGACCCGCGCCTCGGGCCAGCGGGCGCGCGCGTCCGCCAGGATGCGACCGAGCTCGGCGTCGGCCATCGCATCGTAGGCGGAGTATTCGATCGCGATGATGCCGTCGGCTTCGCCGCCCGAGCGGACGGTGCCGAGGAAGACGCACGTGCCGCCGGCGTCGGGCCCCTGCACTTCCGCGAGGAGCGCGTCGAGCGCGATCGGGTGCGCGGTGAGAAACGTCATGCGCCTTCAGCCGCCGGCGAGTGGCGGGAGAAACGCGACTTCGTCGCCGTCCCGCACCGTCGCGGTGAGCCGCACCTGGCGCAGGTTGAGCGCCGCGAGGGGACGCGGCGGCAACGTCGCCGCGCCGGGGATGATATCGCGCACGTGATGCAGCACGTCGGACACCGTCGCGTTGACGGGGACCGTCACCGCGGTGGTGGCGGTCCCGGTCAATTCTGCGTAACGGGCGAAGAAGCGCACGTGGACGGTGGCCATGGGCGGAGTATAGCGCCTCGCATCCTGCTTTGGGACAATCAGTTGAGCGGTCCCGGAAACACAACGGCCCCGGAATCTGCCGGAGCCGCCATCGTCAAGTCTCGCTCGCGCAGTAGGTTACGAAGGAACCTTCTCGCTCGCTTCCGCGACCATCGCGCGCAACTCCTTGCTGGGCTTGAAGACAGGCACGGGACGCGCGGCAACCTCGACCGGGTCACCGGTGCGCGGGTTGCGCGCCATCCGCGTCTTCCGCTGACGGATCTTAAAGGTCCCAAACCCGCGTATCTCGATGTTATGCTGCTCAGATAGCGCGGCTTTGACGGCATCGAGAAAGGAGTCGACCACCCGCGCGCAGTCTTTTTTGGATATGAGGGGGCCAGCCGTGCGAGCGATTTGCGCGGTGACCTTCTCGACCAGATCGGCCTTCGTCATTGGCTAGCCCCCGCACCCAAGGTAGCGAAGTCGCGGGCCAACATACGGGCTTACTTATTTAGTGTCAAGAGCTTGTAGGAATTGCCGGAAGTGTCCTTGGGCGTCATGTGGGCCCGGCGACGCCTCGGGATGGTACTGAACGGCGAAAATCGGATACTCGCGATGCCGGATTCCTTCGACCGTGCCGTCATTCAGATTGAGGTGGGTGACGGCGAGCGACTTCGCCCCGGGGACGCCGTCCCCCTCCCCGCGGACCGCAAATCCGTGGTTCTGTGACGTGATAAGTACATGTCCGGTATGGAGATCGCGCACCGGATGGTTTCCCCCTCGATGTCCATACGGCAGCTTCACCGTCTCCGCGCCGAGCGCGAGTCCCAGCAGCTGGTGGCCGAGGCAGATGCCAAACAGCGGCAGCGCGCCGTCGGCGAGGTCGCGGATCGTGCTGATCGCGTAGCCCACCGCGGCGGGGTCTCCCGGCCCGTTCGACAGGAACACGCCATCCGGCTCGAGGGCCCGAACGTCCGCCGCGGTGGTCGCGGCCGGCACCACGGTGACGCGGCAGCCATGCTCGGCGAAGAGTCGCAAGATGTTGCGCTTCATGCCGAAGTCGAAGGCGACGACATGGTGCTTGGCGTTCGCCGGGCCCTCGGTGTAGCGGCGCTCGATGGTCGCGGCGCTCGCGAGATCCAGGCCGTCCATCGACGGCGATGCCGCCAGCGCGGCGCGCACTGCGGCGCTCGGCTCCGCGCCCGCCGCGATCGCGCCCCGCATCGCGCCGCGCGAGCGGATGTGGCGCGTGAGTTGGCGGGTGTCGACATCGGCGATGAGCGGGACTTTGGCGCCCGCCAGCCAGTCGAGCAGGCCGCCGGTCGAGCGCCAGTTCGAGGGATGGATCGAGATCTCGCGGACGATGACGCCCGCCACGCGCGGACGGTCCGACTCGACATCCTCGGGATTGATCCCGTAATTGCCGATCATCGGCGCCGTCATCACCACGATCTGGCCGAGATACGAGGGGTCGGTGAAGACCTCCTGGTAGCCGCTCAGATTGGTGGTGAAGACGACTTCGGCATACGCGGGCTCGATGGGGAGGGGCGCGGTTCCGGGGAACCAGGCTCCGTCCTCGAGCAGCACGTACGCCGGATTACGGTCGCCGATTGGGGGGGGGCGCGGGAGGTGGAGCCGGTGGGGGCGTGGGCGCGGTTTCGAGCGGCAGCGGCGTCGACTGCACGGGCGCCGGCGCTTCGACCTGGCCTTCGAGCACGGAGCGGACCTGCGTGCTCTGCTGCGACATGAAGGTCAGGACCAGCGCGAGGAACATGAAAATACCCGCGGCGTACCAAGTGGCTTTCGTGAGCAACGTGGTCGCCTGGCGGCCGCCCATCACGGTCTCGGTGCCGGCGCCACCGCCCAGCGACGCCAGCCCGCCGCCCTGCCCCGCCTGCAGCAGAATTGCGGCGGCGAGGACGACCGAGTCGAGCAACAGAATGATGATCAGCGCGGTGTACATGCGGGGCGCAAGATACCTAGGAAATGCGGGTCTGCACAAGTTGCGCCCACGCGACGGGATCGAGCGATGCCCCGCCCACGAGGACGCCGTCGAGTTCGCGCTCCGCCAGCAGCTCGGCGGCATTCTTCAGATTGACGCTGCCGCCGTAGAGAATCCGGATGATGGGAGTGGCCCGCGCCTCGAGCCAACGGCGAATCGCCCGATGAACAGCGGCGGCGTCCTGGGGCGTCGCGTTGCGGCCGGTTCCGATCGCCCACACCGGCTCATACGCGATGGTCACGTCCACGCCGCTCTTCACGGCGGCGGCGAGCTGTCGCGTCACGACGGCCAGCGTCTCGCCGCGTTCGCGCTGCGCGAGCGTCTCGCCGACGCACAACACGGGATGCAGTCCGGCGGCGACGGCGGCGTCGAGCTTCCGGCCCGTTTCGGCGTCGGTCTCGCCGAAGAGGTGGCGCCGTTCCGAGTGGCCAACCAACACGGCGCGGGCGCCCGCCTGCGCGGCGAGCGGTCCCGAGATCGCGCCGGTGAACGCCCCTTTGGGCTCCCAGTGGATATCCTGGGCGCCGGCGAGCAGCCCCTCTTTCCCCGCCAGCGCGTCGGCCACCGCCTGGAGCGAAACCGCGGGAGGGAAGAACCACACTGCACGATCGGGTTGCGGAGTGTACGTGCGAAGAAACGTCGTCACGTAATCCCGGGCGTCGGCCGGCCCGAGATGCATCTTCCAATTGGCCGCGAAAACGTTCACACCTGCTCCAACGCCGCGACGCCGGGGAGCGTCTTGCCCTCGAGGAACTCGAGCGACGCCCCCCCTCCGGTGGACACGTGGGTGAGCTGGTCTTCCAGGCCGGCGACGGCGGCCGCCGAATCGCCGCCTCCGACGATCGTCACTGCCCCTTTGCGGCCCGCCGCGACGAGGGCGGCGGCGATCGCGCGCGTGCCCGCGTCGAACGGCGGGGTCTCAAAGACGCCCATCGGCCCGTTCCACAGAATCGTCTTGGCGCGCGCCACGCGTGCCGCGAAGTCGTGCCGGGTGGCGGTGTCGATGTCGTACACCGCCCAGCCCTCGGGGACCTGGTCGGACGGAACTTCGCGCGCTTCGGCGCCGCGCTCCAGCGAGGGCGCAATGACGCCCCCCCGCGGCAGGATCAGCGTCGATCCCTGCGACAAGAGCGACCGGGCGAGCGGCATGCGGTCCGGCTCCACCAGCGACGTCCCCATGCCGAACCCCATGGCCGCAAAGAACGTGCACGCCATCGCGCCGCCGATCAGGATTTCGTCGACGCGGGGGAGCAGCGCCTGGATGACGTCGATCTTGCCCGAGATCTTGGCGCCGCCGAGCACCACGACGAAGGGCCGCCGCGGCTCGCGTAACGCCTCGCCGAGATACTGGAGCTCCTTCTCCATCAGGAAGCCGGCGACCGCCGGCTTAAGGAGGGCCGCGACGGCCGCCGTGGACGCATGCGCGCGATGCGCCGAGCCGAAGGCGTCGTTGACGTAGAAATCGCCCAGCGCGGCAAACGTCTTCGCCAGCTCGGGATCGTTCTTCTCCTCCCCCGGCCAGAAGCGCGTGTTCTCCACCAGACCCACGCCGCCGCGCGGCAGCCGCCGCGTGGTCGCCGCGGCCGCCGTGGGATCGGGAATGAACTCGACAGGCGCGCCGAGCAACCGCTCGAGGTCGCGCACGATCTGCTTGAGGGAGTACGTGGGGTCGGGGCCGCCCTTGGGGCGTCCCAGGTGCGACAGCAGGATGACGCGGGCGCCCTTCTCGCGCAGATAGTTGATCGTCGGCAGGGCGGCACGGAGCCGGGTGTCGTCAGTGACGGCTCCGTCCTTGAGCGGCACGTTGAAGTCGACCCGTACCAGCGCGCGCGTGCCGTCCAGAGCTTGCGGCGGCAGATCGCGCAGGCCACGCGTGGTCAACGCGTACGTCCGATATGCGCCAGCAGATCCACGCAGCGCGCCGAGTAGCCCATCTCGTTGTCGTACCACGACGAGACGTGGACCAGCGTGCCGTCGATGACGGCGGTGGACATCGCGTCCACCACGCTCGAGTACAGGCTGCCGATGTAATCCACCGAGACCAGCGGCTCATCGCTCACGTCGAGCACGCCCTTGAGAGCGCCCTGCGCGGCCTGCTTGAACGCGGCGTTCACCGCCTCCACAGTCGCCGGCCGCTCGACTTCGGCGGTGAGATCGACGACGGAAACGTCGGGGGTCGGCACCCGCAGCGACACGCCGTCGATCTTCCCCTTCACTTCGGGCAACACGAGCCCGGTCGCCTTCGCCGCGCCGGTGGTCGTGGGAATGATGCTCAGCGCCGCGGCGCGCGCGCGCCGCAGGTCCTTGTGCGGCAGATCGAGGATCTGCTGGTCGTTGGTGTAGCTGTGGACCGTCGTCATGAACCCGTGACGGAACCCCCAGTTGTCCATGACGACCTTGACGACCGGCACGAGGCAATTGGTCGTGCACGACGCATTCGAGATGACGTGATGCTTCGCCGCGTCGTACTTCTGGTGGTTCACGCCCATCACGATCGTGATGTCTTCCCCCTTGGCGGGGGCGGAGATCACGACTTTGCGGGCCCCGGCCGCGAGGTGCTTGGCCGCCGAGGCGCGATCGGTGAACCGGCCGGTGCTTTCGAGCACCAACTCCACGCCGAGCTCCTTCCAGGGAAGCTGGTCCGGCTCCTTGATCGCCGAGACCTTCACGGGACGCCCGTTGACGATCAGCGCATCGCCCTGGGCGGTGACCGTGCCGGGGAAGCGGCCGTGGACCGAATCGTATTTGAGGAGGTGCGCCAGGGTCTTCGTGTCGGTGATGTCGTTGACCGCGACGAACTCGAGGTCCTGCTGCTTCGCCATGATCGCCGCCCGCAACACGTTCCGGCCGATCCGGCCGAAGCCGTTGATCCCCACCCGCACCGCCATACCCGCTCCCCTCCCCTAAGTGAAGTCCGGAATCGCCGCGCGCGCGAACGTCACGGCCTGCACGCTCCGCGCCCCCGCCCCGGCCTGCTCGAGGGCCCGCGCCGCTTCGGCGAGCGTCGCGCCAGTGGTGAACACGTCGTCGACGAGAATGAAAGTCGTGTCCCGGCGAACCCCGGGGCTCGTCACCGCAAAGGCTCCCGCCACGTTCGCCAGTCGCTTCTCCGGTGTCAACGCCGTCTGCGTCGGCGTCTCGCGGACCCGGACCAGCAGCGATTGGACCGGCAGGGACCACTGCCCGCGCAGTGCCTCGGCGAGGACGGCGCTCTGGTTGTATCCGCGCTGGCGTTCGCGGCGCGCGGCGAGCGGAATCGGGATCAGGACCGACGGGGCGCCGGTGGGCGGTCGGAGCGGCGCCATGGCGGCCGCCAAATCGGCGGCGATCCGCGGGAGCGCGCCGTATTTGAGCGCGTGGACAGCTTCGCGGGCGCCGTCCGCGAGCCACACGGCCGAGCGCACGGCCTCCAGGCAGCCGGGCCAGCCGTCGCACAGCCGGCAGGGACCGAAATGCGGCTCCGGTTGGCCGCAGCGCGTGCACCACGGCGGACGCACCGGGCGCCAGCGGGTGCGGCACAGGCCGCAGATGATTCGCTGTGACTCCGCCGCCACGAGCAGGTTCCGGCACAGCAGGCACTCCGCCGGCAGCAACAACTGCTCGACGGCGGCGTTCACGCACGCAGCGCCCGCGCGACCGCCGCGCGCATGACTTCGACCGGCGCCGCGCTCCCCGGAAAGAAGCGGACGAACGCCGCGGCCCCCTGATGGACGAGCGCATCGCGCCCGTCGCGGGCCGGGACGCCGGCCGCGCGGAGGGCGCGCACCCAGCGGGTTTCGCCGGGCGCGTAGACCAGATCGAGCGCGGCCCCCACGCCCCGCAGCGCGGCCGGATCGACGGGCATCGGATCGTCGCCCCGGAGCCCGAGCGGAGTCGCGTTGATGGCCACATGGACCTCCGGCTTCCCCGTGGCGATCGCCGCCCGGGCACCCTGGTCGTTCGCCCAGCGCGCGAATTGCCGAGCGCGCTGCTCATCACGCGACTTGATCAAAAGCTCCACCCGTTCCTCCGCCGCGGCGACCGCAACGGCCCGCGCCGAACCGCCGGTGCCGACCAGCAGCCACGGCCCCGCCCCAGCCGTGCCCGTGACGCCCAGCTCACCGAGCGCGGCGCGCACACCGGCCACATCGGTGTTGTCGCCCGCCAACCCGCCGTCCTCGGTCCAGAACGTATTGCACGCGCCGGCGCGCGCACAGGTATCGGTTTTCCGCGTGAGGCAGCGTTCTACCGCCTCCTTGTGGGGCACGGTAACGTTGCCGGCTCCGCCCGTCGCGACGATGGCGGCGAGCACCGGTTCGAGGGCGTCGGGCGTGACCCGCAGGGCGACATAGACCGCGTCGATGCCGAGCACCCGGCAGGCAGCGTTGTGCATGGCGGGCGACAGGGAATGCGCGACGGGATCGCCGAGGATGGCGATGAGCCGGGTTCTAGCGCTGATCTCCACGCTTCGCTTCTTCGGCCAGGCGCTCGGCGACCGCGGCGGCGAGCGTCGTCAGCTCGACGCACGTGTCCCGATAGACGCCGAGATCGCCGCCGAATGGATCGCTGACCTCGACGTCGGGATCCTCGCGGCGCGCGAACTCGCCCAGGACATGGACCCGCCCTTCTCCTCCCAGCTCGTCGACGCGCGCGCGATGATGGCGCGCCATCGTCAGGATCAGGTCTGCCTGCTCCACCAGCTCGCGGCTGAGCAGCCGCGCCCGATGGCCCGACAGGTCGAGGCCGCATTCCAGACCGACGAGATACGCGCCTTCCGACGCCGGCGCGCCATCCCAGGCGCCCGTGCCCGCGGACGTCACGGACACGTCGTTCAGGCCCCGCTCCTCGAGCGCCCGTTTCAGCAGCGCTTCGGCCAGCGGACTGCGGCAGATGTTGCCGGTGCACACGAACAGGACGTTGCGGACCATTATGGGGCGAGCCGCCCGGCGGCCCGGCGCAGCGCGCTCACGCTGATGGCGCCTTCCCGAACGAGCCGGGCGTCAGGTTGCGTGCAATCAACCACGGTCGACGGTGGCCGGTTCCCCAGCACGCCTCCGTCGAGCACCAGCAGCCGGCCGTCGGCCACGGCCGTGGCGAAGTCGCGGGCGATGGCCGCGGCTCCCGGCGCCGGCTGGCTGCCCTTGAGATTCGCCGAGGTGGACGTCAGCGGGCTCTGCATCGCCGTCACGAGCTTGGCGATGCCCGCATGCGAGGTCCAGCGCACCGCGATGCCCGATTCGGGGGCCGGGCCGCGCAGCAGATCGGGCAGCCGGCCCGACCCTCCCGGCAAGACGAGCGTCAGCGGACCGGGCCAAAACGCCCGCGCCAGGGCGTCCGCCGACGCGTTGAACGCGAGGCCGTGCGCTTCCGCCATCGGGCGGCCGCTGATGAGCAGCAGGAACGGCTTGCTGGCCGCCCGCCCCTTGAGGCTCGCCAGCACGGCGACATCGGCCTCGACCGCCCGTGAGCCCAGCCCGTACACCGTCTCCGTCGGGTAGGCGAGCAGCCCACCCGCGCCGAGATGGGCCACGACCCGCGGGATCGCCTCGGCGATTTCCTCCGGCGTCCGAAACGGGATGATCACCGCAGCTCACGCGCGAGAGCCTCGGCGATCCGGAAGTCGTCGGCCGTCGTGACCTTGATATTGTGGGGCGAATCGGGCACGAGCTCGACGGGGAATCCGGCGCGCTCGCACACCTCGGCGTCGTCGCTGGGAACGCGCTCGCCCGCGCGCAGCGGTCCGAGCTGCACGTAGGCGGCGTCGAGCATCGGCCGCGGGAATCCCTGCGGGGTCTGCGCGCGCCACAAGCGCTCGCGATCCACGGTGCGGGTCACGCGGGGCGTCGCGCGCGGCGCGCCCTCCGCGACCTCCTTCAGCGTGTCTGAGACCGGTACCGCCGCGACGGCCCCCACATTCGCGCGCGCCCGTGCGATGACGGCGTCGATCGTGCCGCGGCTCACGAACGGACGGGCGGCATCGTGCACCAGCACGACCGCGGCACCAGGCTCGAGCGCCGCCAAGGCCGCGCGCACCGAGTCGGCGCGCTGCGCTCCGCCGGCGACGAAGGCGAGCCGCTCGCCGCGCGCCTTGCGCAACCACTCGGGAGGGCGATCGGCATAGCCGGGCGGCAGCGCCACCACGACGTGACGCACTTCCGGATGCGCGGTGAACGGCCGCAGCGCGCGGAGCAGCATCGGCACGCCGAGAATCGGACGGAACTGCTTCGGCTCGCCTGGGCCGGCCCGGACCCCGGCCCCCGCCGCCACCACGACCACGCCGACGTCAGGCGGCGAGGCGGCGGGCGAGCTCACTGATGCCTTCCAGACCAATCACCTCGAGCCCTCCCGTGGGGCCGCGGAACCGCGACGACAGAAAGGCGCGCCGGAATCCCTGCCGGCCGGCTTCCACGAGTCGGCGCTCGGCGGCCGTCACGGGACGAATCTCCCCGCCCAGCCCGACTTCGCCGAGGAACACGGTGTCGGCCGGCACCGGCCGATCGTGCACGCTCGAGACCAGCGCCGCCAGGACCGCGAGATCCGTCGACGGCTCGATCAGTCGCACGCCCCCGGTCACGTTCACGAACACGTCGAGGCCGCCGAACGGCAGGCCGCCGCGCCGCTCGAGCACCGCGAGCAAGACCGCCAGCCGCCGATGATCGAGCCCCGTCGCCACCCGCTGCGGCGTTCCGAATCCCGCTGTGGACGCGAGCGCCTGGATTTCGACGAGCATCGGCCGCGTGCCTTCCATCAGCGCCGTCACCGCCGACCCGGACACGCCGGTGCTCCGGCCCGCCAGGAACGCGGCCGCGGGATTCGCGACCGGCTCGAGCCCCGTCCCCGTCATCCGGAAGACGCCGATCTCATCCACCGACCCGAACCGGTTCTTCACGGCCCGCAGCAGGCGATGGTCGAGGGTGCTCTCGCCTTCGAAATACAGCACCGTGTCCACGATGTGCTCGAGCGTTTTGGGCCCGGCGATGCCGCCGCCTTTGGTCACGTGACCGACGAGGACGACCGCCGGGCCGGTCTCCTTGGCGAACCGCATCAGGCGCGCTGCGCACTCGCGGACCTGTCCCACGTTGCCCGGCGCCCCTTCGAGCGCTTCGGTGTAGGTCGTCTGAATCGAATCGAGCAGCACCACTTTGGCCGGGAGTGCCGCGGCGTGATGCAGGATGGCCTCGAGCCGGGTTTCGCCGAGCGCGTGAATCGCGCCCGCGTCCCCCCCGAGGCGATCGGCGCGCAGGCGGAGCTGGTCGGGCGACTCCTCGCCGGACACGTAGAGGGTGGATATCCCCTGCGCTTCGAGCCGCGCGGCGCACTGCATCAGCAGCGTGGACTTGCCGATGCCCGGCTCGCCGCCCACGAGCGTCACCGATCCGGGGACGATGCCGCCGCCGAGGACGAAGTCGAATTCCGCGAGACCGGTCTTCCAGCGGGCGCCGGACGTCGAGTGCATCTCGGAGAGCCGGACGGGGGTGGCGCTCCCAACGGGGGTGTGGCGGCCGTCCGGCCGTCCGGCCGTCCGGGCCGTCCGGCCGACGGCTTCTTCCACCAGCGAGTTCCACGCCCCGCACGCCTCACACCGGCCGCCCCACTTCGGCTGATCCGTCCCGCATTCGGTGCAGCGAAATACCGACCGGCCGCCTTTAGGCACGCGATCCCGCCTCGGCCGGATGCTCCCGCGCCGTGTAGTTGTCGAACCGCGTGAATTCTTTCTTGAAGTGGAGCTTGATCGCGCCCGTCGGGCCGTTGCGCTGCTTGCCGACGATGACCTCCGCGATGCCCTCGAGGCTCTCGTTCGTCTTGGGGTCCACCGGCCCGTCGTAGAACTCCTGGCGATAGATGAAGCAGACGACGTCGGCGTCCTGCTCGATCGCGCCCGACTCGCGCAGGTCGGACAGCTGCGGCCGCCGGTGTTCGCCGCCGCGCTGCTCGGGGGCGCGCGACAGCTGCGAGATGGCGACGACCGGCACGTCCAGCTCCTTCGCCAGCGCCTTGAGCGAGCGCGAGATATAGGAAATCTCCTGCTGGCGGTTCTCGACGTCGCCCGGGCCCTGCATCAGCTGGAGGTAGTCCACGATCACGAGCGCAATATCGTGCTCCGCCTTCAACCGGCGTGCCTTGGAGCGCATCGCGAGCGGCGTCAACGCCGCCGAGTCGTCGATCCAGATCGGCGCGGTGCCGAGCAGGCCGGCCGCGCGGGCGAGCTTGGGATAGTCGTCGTCGCGCAGCTGGCCGCGGCGCAGGCGCTGCGCGTCGACCAGGCCCTCCGAGCAGAGCAGCCGCTGCACGAGCGCGTCCTTCGACATTTCGAGAGAGAAAAACGCCACGCCCGTATTGTGCTCGATCGCGGCGTGCTGCACGATGTTGAGCGCCAGCGCCGTCTTTCCCATCGAGGGACGGGCGGCGAGGATGACGAGATCGGCCCGCTGGAAGCCGGCCGTCAGGCGGTCGAGGTCGAGGAACCCGCTGGGCACGCCGGTCACGGAGCCGGCGCCCGACTGGAGCTGCTCGATGCGCTCCATCGTGGGCCAGATCAGCTCCTTGATCCGGATGAACTCTTCGGCACGCCGGAACTGCGCGACCTGGAAGACGCGATGCTCGGCGTTGTCGAGCACTTCGGAGGCGGTGCCGTGCCCCGTGTAGATATCCTGAATGATCGCCGTCGCCGCCTCGACCAGCCGCCGCAGCACCGCCTTGTCCCGCACGATGCGGGCGTGGTAATCGACGTTGGCCGCGGTCGGGACGACGTCGATGAGGGCGGCGACGTACTCCATCCCGCCGGCGCGGTCGAGGTCGCCGCGGCGCAGCAGCTCGTCGCGCAGCGTCACGGGATCGATGACGTCGCCCCGCTCGGTGAGGGCCAGCATGCCGCGGAACAGCAGCCGGTGGCCCTCGCGATAGAACATCGTGTCGTCCAGGATCTCGGCGGCCTTCAGGGCCGCGTCCTGATCGAGCAGCATCGCGCCGAGCACCGCCTGCTCGGCCTCGTGGCTCCAGGGCGCCTGGCGGCCGGCGAACTCCGCCGGCTGACGCTCAGCGGTCGAGGAGACGGCGGACGATACGGACGTCATCCCAGGTTGGTCTCTTCCAGTTCGGGTTGCGCAGCAGCGCCGCGGGGTGATACGTGACGATCAGCGGCACGCCGCGGAAGCGATGCACCTGATTGCGCAACGCGCCCAACGATTGCTTGGTGTTGAGCAGCGTCTGCGCGGCGGTCCCGCCCATCGCGAGAATCGCCTTCGGCTTCACCAGCTCGATCTGCCGATACAAGTATGGCACGCAGGCCGCGATTTCGTCGTATTGCGGCAGCCGGTTGTCGGGAGGCCGGCACTTGACGACATTGCAGATGTACACCTGCTCCCGCGGCAGTGCGATGGCACCGAGAATTTTGGTGAGCAGCTCGCCCGCCCGGCCCACGAAGGGCCGGCCCGTTGCGTCTTCG
The DNA here is from genome assembly GCA_030699545.1 of Gemmatimonadales bacterium. Classification (GTDB taxonomy): domain Bacteria; phylum Gemmatimonadota; class Gemmatimonadetes; order Gemmatimonadales; family GWC2-71-9; genus 20CM-2-65-7. Next base: position 26,517 of record JAUYMC010000294.1, read on the forward strand.
GTCTTGCCCGGTCCCTCGCCCACGACGATCAGTCGCGCATCGGCGGGACCCTCGCCCGGCACGGTCCGCGTGCGCCCTTCGCACAGCTTGCAGCGGATGCACGGGGCGATGAGCGCCGCGACGTCGGCGAGCGTGCGGGTCTGCTGAATGGGATCGGCGGCGAAGAGATCGCTGCTCGGTGGATCGAACGACAGGCCGGGGGGAGGAAAACTGTCGGCCGGACGGTCCGACGGTCCGACGGTCGCGGTCGGCAGGATTACCGAGTTCCCGCCCAACACCCGCTGCTGCTCCAGATACGTCCGCGCCAACGTCCTACCGTCGGTCACAGAGCCTCTTCGACGACGTCGAGGATACGTTCGGCCACGTCGCGTTTGGGCAGGAGCGGCACGTCGACCTGTTTGCCGTTCCGTCCCAGGATGGTCACGCGATTGGTCGGGACCTCGAAGCCGGCGCCGGGCTCGAGCGCGTCGTTCAGGATCACGAAATCGAGCGTCTTATTCTGCAGCTTGGCGCGGGCCTTGGCGAGCGCGTCGCCGCCGGTCTCCAGCGCGAATCCGACGACCACGCAGCCCTTGGGGCGCTCCAGGGTCGCGAGAATGTCGGGGGTCGGCTCCAGGTCCAGCGTCACCGGGCCTCCGGCGCCGCGGGGCCGCTTGGTCTCCGCGCGCGTGCGCGGCCGGAAATCGGCGGGCGCGGCCACCATCAGCAGCGCGTCCGCCTTCCCGATGAGCGCCTGCACGGCCGCCTGCATCTCGGCGGTCGTCTCGACGCGCGTCGTGGCCATCCCCGCCGGCGGCGCGAGCTCGGTGGGCCCGGCGACGAGCGCCACCGCGGCGCCGCGTGCCGCCACGGCCTCGGCGAGCGCGAACCCCATGCGCCCGCTCGAGGGATTGGTCAGGACGCGCACCGGATCGAGGTGCTCGCGCGTCGGTCCCGCCGTGACGACGACCCGTTTCCCCACCCAGCGCCCCTGCCCCGCGGTTGCCGCCGCGCCGGAGAGCAGCCGGTGCGCGGCCGCGAGGATCGTCTCCGGCTCACTCATCCGTCCGGGCCGCGCGCTCGGACCTTCGGCGAGGGGACCCGTCTCCGGGCCGACGAACTGCCAGCCCCGCTCGCCGAGGGTGCGGAGGTTGGCCGTCGTGGCGGGGTGGGCGTATATCGCGTCGTTCATCGCCGGGGCCGCGAGCACCGGACTCGAGCGCGCGAGCAGGAGGGCGGTGAGGAAGTCGTCCGCCATTCCCATCGTCGCGCGGGCGAGGAGATGGGCGGTGGCGGGTGCGACGATCACGAGCGCGGGCGCGCGGGCCAGCTCGATGTGGGCGAGCGCCCGCCCCGGGTCCCAGAGCGAGCCCAGGACGGGGCGGCCCGTGAGCGCCTCGAAGGTCAGCGGGCGGATGAACTCGCCGGCGGCCGCGGTGAGGATCACGTCCACGCGGGCTCCGGCTTCGGTGAGCCGGCGCGCGATCGTGCAGCTCTTGTAACAGGCGATCCCGCCCGACACGCCGAGCACGACGTGACGGCCGGCGAAGGACATCAGCCGTCCTGGCGGCGCCGCCGGACGAGCCGGTACTTGAGGTTGCCCTGCACCAGCTCCTCGAAGGCGCGAGTGGTGAGCTTCTGCTCCCAGTCGACGGACCGGTCGCGGGGGAAATCGTTGACGTAACGCGCGAATTTCGCCGCGACGAGAACCCCCAGGTACTTGTTCTGGGTCTGCCCGGCGACTTCCGACGGAGTCACAATGCGCATGAATCAGCCTTTCTGGGCGTGCATCCGCGCCCGCTCCTGCTGCAGGGCGCTGACGTAATTGTTGATCCAGGCGAAATCGGGAGAACTGCCGATCGACCGTCTCACCGTCTCGCCGTCTGCCACTGCCTGCACGACATCCCGAACCGCCGTCTCGAGGTCGTCGTTCCGTATCAGGCGATGGAAATGCATCGCCTGGCTCAGCTCGTATGTCGCCCGCTCCAACCGCCGCTCGACTTCGGCGGCCGACTCGCTCTGCCGCCCGGTGAGGCGCTCCAGCAGCACTCGCGGCTCACTCGGCAAAATGAACACCGTCACCGCGTCCGGCTCGAGCGCGCGAACCTGCGCGGCGCCGTCCACCTCGATGTCCAGCAGGACATGGCGCCCCTGCGCCCGGATCCGATCGACTTCGGCCCGCAACGTCCCGTACAGCTCGCCGGCATACTCGGCGTGCTCCAGGAACTTCCCGGCGACGATCTCAGCGCGGAACCGGTCCCGGTCCCAGAAATGATAATCGATCCCGTGCCGTTCCCCCGGCCGGGGCCGGCGCGTGGTCGCGGAGATGGAGAACCCGAACCGCTCGGGATGCCGTTCCCGCACCGCTTTCGCGATCGTCGTCTTGCCGCCGCCGGAAGGAGCCGACAGGACCACGACGCGTGGCCACCCCGTCACTCCAGGTTCTCCAGCTGCTCCCGGAGCTTCTCCAGCTCCCCCTTCATGGCGATCACCGCCGACGTGATCGCCGCATCGCCGGCCTTGGACCCCATGGTGTTCACCTCGCGCAACAGCTCCTGCGCCAGGAATCCCAGCTGCTTCCCCACCGGCTGGTCCGCTGCGAGCGCCGCGCGGCAGGCGGCGACATGCGTCCGAAACCGCACCAGTTCCTCGGTGATGTCCATGCGGTCGGCCAGCATCGCGATCTCGACCGCCACGCGCTGCTCGTCCAACTGGACCCCGCCGGTCAGCTCCGCGACCGCCTGCTTGAGACGGGCGTGCTCCGTCTTGAGCCGCTCCGGAGCGCGCAGCGCGATCGTCTGCGCGCCCGCCTCGAGGGCCTCGAGCCGGTCGGCCAGCTCCCGCGCCAGTGCGCCGCCTTCCCGCTCGCGCATCGTGAGCACGTCCGCCGCCGCCTGCTCGACGATCGGCTTCAGGTCGCTCCACGACACGCTCTCACCCGCGCCGTTGACGGCCGTCAGCACGTCGGGCTGGCGGGCCACAAAGGCCAGGTCCACATCGCCCTTCAGCTTGAGCTGCTTCTTCAACTGCTTCGCCGCCGCGAGGACTTGCCGGGCGCGCGCCAGATCCACCCCGACCGAGCCGCGCTCGTGCGGCGGCGCCTCCACCCAGCGCGCCGTCACGGCGACATGCCCCCGCTCGAGCAGCGCGCGCAAGCGCTCGCGCAAATCCCCCTCGACACTCGCGAATTCCGCGGGGAGCTTGAGCTGCGGATTGAAGTAGCGGTGGTTGACGGTCCGGATCTCGATCCGCAGCCGGCCGCCGAGCACCGTCCCTTCGGCAAAGCCGAAGCCCGTCATGCTTCTCGGCACAGACGCTAAAGCTAGCCGGGAGGCGCCTAGTTCGTAAACGACCAGCGCGCCCCATAGAGCTGCACGCTCTTGGGGTGCCCGAGACCCTCGACGTACGCCGCCCGCATCCCGTTGGCGTTGCGGATGACCCAGAACAGCGTGACGCCCACCAGCTGCAACTCGACGTTGGCCTCGACGAACGTCGCCCCGCCCATCGGCAGCACCGTACCCGTGGCACCGACCCCGCCGAGCCCCCAACGACTCCACGATTCCACCGCGACTTCGCCGCGCAACGCAAAGACCCCGCTTCGGAAGACGCGCCAAAACTTGGAGTAGAAGGTGGCGGAGAGACGAGCATGGTGTGGCGGCTCGAAATCGCCGCCCCCCACGACTGCATCGAAGTACCATCCGCTCACGGTCAGCCCGGCCACCGGCCGGATCGACGCCCGCGCCGCGACGAATTCGCTGAGGGGCGTGGTGCTCAGCCGGTCGACGGGCTTGATCCCGGCGGCGAAATCGAACGGGGTAAACGCGTCGCGCCGGCCCCGTCCGACCGCCACGCTCAGGCGTGGATGGTCGAACTGCACCCAACCCGCCCGCTCCATGGCCGTGCGCCGCGGGATCGCGACCGCGAGGGGCGCCTGGAGATCGCGCTGCCAGGCAATGTCGGTCCGGACCGAGAAGCCCAGCGGCAACCGCACGCCGGCCGACGCCCAGGCGCGCTCCCCCGAGATGTCGTTCGCGTACCGGGACTGTCGCGCGGCCGCGGCAACGGTGATGCGCGACCAAAGCTGCCAACTGCCGTTCACCTCGAGCTGCGACGGTGCTCCCGCGGCACCGAAACGGGCCCTGACGCCCACGGCCGCCCGCCGCCACCGGTGGCTCAGCTCGACATTGGCGGTGGAGATTGCCCGATTCGGGACGAGCGTATCGCGCTCGACGGCGGACGTACCGAGGCTCCCGACGAAGCGGAATCCGAGCCCATCCTCCCGCGCCGCGAGGAAAACGCGCAGTAACCGGTCGCGCCGCTGCTGCCGCCACCCGTCGACGCGGCTGTCGCTCGAGGCGCGCCGGTGCCAGCTCGAGGCCGCGATCTGCAGCGACGCGCCGACGCGGCCGCCCGGGGGCACGTACTCCGCCTTGAGCCAGAGATCGTTGCTGTCGAAACCGGTCGTCGTGGTGTTGGGGTTGCCGTCGAGATGGTTCCAGTCGGCCATGAGCGCCACGCCCAGCCCGGAGCGGCCCCGGGTCGCATAGCCGGCGCGATAGCTGGCGATATCCTGGTCGCCCGTGAGGATGCCGACTTGCGTGAGCGGCGCCGTGGAGCGCGGGCGCGCCGTGACGAGGTAGATCTGCAACTCGGCGGGAAGGACGATCACCTCCACGCGCTCGAGGGGCGCGAGCGGAATGCGCGCCAGATCGAGATACACCGAATCGCGTCCGAGCGGCAGATACGGAACCCCATCCCAGTAGACGACCACCGCCGCCGCTCCTTTTCCGCCGAACAGTACGATCTCCGCCTGTCCGTACCATCCGCCGCGTACGACGTACACACCGGGGATGTGCCCGAGCAGGTCGCTCAGCGTGCGCGCGTTCGTGAAGAGGAGTGAGTCGGCGGTGAACGTGAAACGGATGCCATGCGGCAGCGGGCCGTCCTGGATCGGCAGCGCGAACGGCGGCAGCAGAACCGCGACGGTGTCGCGCGTGACGGTATCGCGGACGGGGGGAGGAGCGGCGCTGTCGACCTGGGCCGCGGCCGGCGTTGCCACCGCGAGCGTCAGCCCGAGCAGCAGCGCGCGACTCAAGCGTCGGCGCGTTTGAGAAGGAACTCCGTGAACAACCGCACGCCGACGGCCGTCGGCCCCTTGGCGCCCCCCTCGCCCTCGTACGCCGTGCCCGCGATGTCGAGGTGGACCCACGGGAACCCTTCCACAAACTCCCGCAGGAACCAGCCGCCGGCGATGGTGCCGGCCGAGCGGCCGCCCGAGTTCTTGACGTCCGCCACATCCGACTTGATCAGGTCGCGGTACTCCTCCCACAGCGGCAGCGGCCAGCACCGTTCCCCGGAGCGCTCGCCGGCTGCGCGAACCTCGGCGAGCAGTGCCTCATCGGTGCCCATGATCCCGATGGCGTGATGGCCGAGCGCCACCACGACGGCGCCCGTCAAGGTTGCCGCGTCGAGCACCGCCGCCGGCTTGAAGCGACGGACGTACGAGAGCGCGTCACACAGAATGAGCCGTCCCTCGGCGTCCGTGTTGATGATCTCGATCGACTTGCCGAGGTGGCTGTGGATGATGTCGCCCGGCTTTACCGCCGTCCCCGACGGGAGGTTTTCGGTGGAGGGAATGACGCCGATCACGTTGAGGGCGGGCTTCAGCCGGCCCAGCACTTCAAACGTCCCCAGCACCGCGGCCGCCCCGGACATGTCGTACTTCATGTCCTCCATGTTCTGCGCCGGCTTGATCGAGATGCCGCCGGAATCGAAGGTGACGCCCTTCCCCACCAGCACCACCGGGGCCTGGCCGTCGGCGCCGCCCTTGGATTCGAGGACGATGAAGCGCGGCTCCTCGACACTGCCCTGCGCCACCGCCAGCAGCGCGCCCATGCCTTCCTTCTTTATCTGCGCGCGATCGAGGACGGTCACGGTGAACCCATGGCTCTTGGCGAGCGCGGCGGCCTGCTCGGCGAGATAGCTGGGCGTGCAGACGTTGCCCGGCTGTGCCTGGAGGGTGCGG
>JAUYMC010000296.1 GCA_030699545.1 Gemmatimonadales bacterium
TCCGGTGCGTGCGCACCCGCACCACGTCGGGCTCGGGAAAGCTCACATCGGCGGCCGTAATAATGACGGGGCTGTTGACCACCTCGTAGGCGTCGTTGTACGACGCAAAGTCGATGGCACGGGCGATAGCCTCGTCCTCACCGCCGTCGACCAGGCCGGAAGCGCCGGCCAGAGCGGCTGCGTCGGCGGCGTTGTTGAGCTGCGTACGCGTCGTCATGAGGACGGCGCCGTCGATCGCGAGCACGGCGAAGGCGAACATGGCGACGATAGAGACCGTGACCATGATCAGCGCACTTCCGCGCTGCCCGCCGGTACGGACCCCGGCGGTCGCTTCCACTGTTTCAAATTCTTTGCGTCGATGTCTGAACATGATGTAGTTACCTTTTGAACGCTGATTGTCGCGTGGTCGCTATTCCTCTTCGATGTCGGGCAGTTTTACGCTGGTGCCGGGGGCGAGGGCGCGCACGATGTGCGGCGACACCACCAGCATCAACTCGGTGTTCGTCTTGATCTTGCGAACGTCGCTGAACAGATAGCCCAGGATCGGGATGTGACCCAGTATGGGAATGCGCGTGCGCACGTTCTCCTCTTCCTCCATCAACAACCCGCCGATCACCAGCGTCTCCTGGTCGCGCAGCTCCACCGTCGTCTTGGCCCTGCGCGTGCGCAGCGCCGGCAGCGTGAACCCGCTCAGCTGGATCCCGTTGCCGTAATCCAGGGTCGACACCTCCGGCGCGATCTGCAGGTTCACCACGTTCGAGTCCACGATCGTCGGCACGAACTTCACCTTTACCCCGAACTCTTTCCACTCGATCGTCACCGTCGTTCCGCCCCCCGTGCCCGACACCGCCACCGGAATGGGCAGCTCGCCGCCCGAGAGAAACTCCGCTTCCTGCCCGCTCGCCGCCACCACGTTGGGCTCGGCCAGCACGTGCAGCACCCCGTTCGACATCATCGCGTGCACCACGCTCTGCAGCGCCTTGTCACCCGTGACGTACTGGAAGGCCAGACTCGCGCCCTGCGTCGGGGCCCCGCTGAACATCGACAGCGGCACCGTCGGCGTCGCCACCCGTCCGCCGTAGCTGCCCACGGCCAGCTGGTCGTCGCCGTCCACGTCGGTGATACCGAAGAAGTCAAATCCCAGCTCCGTCGCCTTCGTGCGGTTGACCTCGGCCAGCTGCACGCGCAGCTCGATCTTCAAGTCGCTGAAGGGGCCCCGCACCACCACGTCGAATATGCTCGATACGTTGTTCTCGTCCCACACCACCAGCGTGGTCAGTCCGATGCGCTTGCCGTTGATCAGCACTTCGTAGGGGCCGGCTACCACCACGTCGGCCACGTCGGAGTCGGCGATCGACACCGTCTTGACCTTCGAGTCGAGCTTCTGCGTCACGGACTGTCCCACCGTCACCCGTATCTTCGGGTTGGCGGAAACGATGGCCGGGAGCGCAACAACCAGGATCGGAAGAAGCGCGATCACCAGCTTCTGAAATCTTGAATGCAGGAACGACATTGGAAACTCCATTCGTGTAATCGTCGGTTCGAGTGATCGTTACTTCTTGTTTGGATCCTGCTCGTCGACGACGGACTCCTGCTTGAGGATGCGGCCGTCGCGGATGACCGTGAACGACGGGTTCTCCACCTTGACCGGATCCTTGTGCGTGACCGTCGTTGTGGGCGTCGAGCGCCGCGTCGACGAACGCGTGGGCTTGTTCATACCGAGCATGTCACGCGTGTCGGTGGACCGCGCCTCGGTGAGCTGGTGGTCGACCGGGTTACGCAGCGACAAGTGGACCTTTCCCTGGTGGACGCCCAGCGCGAGTTTCTCTGCCCCATCCGGGTCAATGACCAGGGTTGCCGTCTGCACCGTGATGTTGCGGTTATTATGGGTCTCGGTCTTGGTGCCGGCCGCGAGCACCTCGATGTCCTGGAGAATGGTCTTGGTAACGGCAACGTTCGTTCCCGCCACGTTCTCCACGGTGACGACTACATCGACGCGGTCGCCGGGCAGCACGAAGCCGCTGACACCGGTGACTTCATCGATCTTGACGCTCATCGCGCGCATGTGCGACGGGATGCGGACCGAGAGGCCGCCACCGATCGACGAAAGCTTCGACGCCAGGATGGGCTCGCCGGCTACCACGAATACCTTTGTGGTCTGGTTGAGCACGCTGTCGAGACTCGAGTAAGATCCGGAGGGGACCGACTCCTTGGGGAAGTTCACGACGCTCAGTTCGTGCTCTTTGAGTAGCGTCCCGAAAGTCAAGTCTTTGCTCGCGACCACCACAGGAACTGTCTCCATTACCTGCTCTCCGGCCGTCGCCGCCGTCGGCATGCCCTTGAGGTACAGGTAGACGCTGCCACCTGCGGCGACCGCCAACACCACTGCGACCAGAAGCAATGCGATTCCTTTTTTATCCATAACTCTCACCAACCTGGGTGTTTGAGGGTCAAATCGACTCATGGCGCATGACGGAGGTCGCGCGCAATGGGATCGTTCCGTTGAAGGACTCGAGAATCGTCCCTGTCAAAACATTAAAGTCCGCACTAACAGTTACGGTCACGCGCCGGTTCGGATCCGCCGGGTTCGGACCCGTCACCGTGATCTGCGAGGGCGTGATGCCGGCCGCGCTACACACGTCAGTGACGCGAGTAGTTACGGCTGCGACATCG
>JAUYMC010000308.1 GCA_030699545.1 Gemmatimonadales bacterium
CACCGCCACCGCCACCGCCCTCGGGGGTGGACGATCCGCTGTACACCGCGGCGCGCGAGGCGAGCGAGCGTGGCGAGCTGGAGCGGGCCGCCGCCGGGTACCGCGAGCTGCTCGCGAAAGACCCGCGGCACGTGAAGGCGCGCAACAATCTCGCGTTGCTGCTCGACGCCCGCGGCGACCGGGACGGCGCGCTGGCCGAGCTCGATCGCGCCCTCGACATCGATCCGGACAACGCGGCGCTGCTGGTCAACCGCGCGGCGGTGCTCGGCGCGACGGTCCGCTACGCGGCGGCACAGCGCGACTTGCAGCGGGTGCTCCGCGCCGATCCCACGAACGTCGAGGCGCTGTTCAACCTCGGCATCGTGCTCACGCGGCGCGGGCTGTGGCGCGAAGGCATCGACCAGCTGAAGCTCGCCACCGAAGTCGATCCCGCGCGCGCGGCCGCCTGGTATTACCTCGGCGAAGCGCTGAACCACATGGACGACCTCGCCGGCGCGCTCGCGGCCTACGAGCGGGCGGTGGAGCTGCAGCCGGTGAATCCCAAGGCGCTGTACGGGATCGGCAAGGTGCTCGACCGTCTCAATCGTCCCGACGAAGCCACGGCGATGTATCGCCGCTCCCGGGAAATCGCCGGGCGGTGATTCGTGTGGTGGTTGATGATCTGGCGTCGCTGCCTGCCGACGCCATCGTCCGTCCCGCTACGACCCGCCTCGATCCCACCGCCGCCGCGCTGCGACGTCTGGAAATCGTGGGGGGCGCCGAGTTCCACGATCGGCTCCGGCTCACGCGGGAGCTGGGGATCGGGGCGGCGGTCGTGACGGCCGGCGGCGGCGACTTGCCCGCGGCATTCGTGATTCACGCCGTCATCCGCAGCGAGACCGAGCCCGCCACGCGCGACCACGTCGGACGCGCCTGGCTCGCGGCGCTGCACCAGGCGCGGGAATGGGAATTCGCGCATGTCAGCGCGCCCCCCCTCGGCACCGGTGCCGGCAACCTCACCATCGAAGACGCCGCGGAGATCATGGTGACGGCGCTGCAGGCTCATCAAGGCGCCGCCGCGTTTCCCAAAGACGTCACGCTGGTCGTCGAGCGCCCCGAGGATCAGGAGGTCTTCGAGGCCGCGCTGCGCGGAGGCGCCGGCGTATGAGTCGCCGCCACTGGGCCGTCGCCATCCTCGTCGTCTGGGTCGTGTCGCTGGGCTGGCTCGTCAAGCGCGAGGTGTTTCGCTCCACCGGCGCGCGCCTCGCCGAGGCCGCGCTGTCCGTCGCTCCCGGAGCGATGTTCTATCGCGTGGACCTCGGCAGCCAACAGGTGGGGTTCCGCTCGGCCACGCTCGACACGCTCCGCGACTCGATCCGCGTCGAAGACGTGTACATGCTCGACGTCCCGGCACTGGGGCGGCTGTACCGCACATCGGCGCGCAGCGTCGCCATTCTGTCGCGCACGCTGCGGCTGCGCCGGGTGGACGTCACGTTCGACGGCGAGTTCGGCCGGTTCGACGCCCACGGGAGCGTGCTCGGCGATTCGATTCTGCGCGTCTCCATCGTGTCGGGCGAGGACTCGCAGGTCACCCGCATCCCGCTCAGCGGCCCGATCACCATCCCGTCGCTGCTGCCGCTCCGGCTGGCGTTCAGCGGCGAGCTGGAAGCGGGGCGCTCCTATTCGGGCCGGCTGTTCGACCCCGTCCTCCTCGCGGGACGCGACGTCACGGTGCGCGTGGCGGCCGAATCGACGCTCGTGGTCGCCGACAGCGCCGATCTCGATTCGACGACGATGGTCTGGGTGCCCAACCAGTTCGATACCGTGCGCGCGTTCCGGATCGATGAGGAGCTGCAGGGCATTCCGACCAGCAGCTGGATCGACGCGCAGGGCCGGGTGGTCCGCGCGATGGTCGCCGCGGGCGTGGCCACCGAGCGCTCCGCGTTCGAGATCGCGTATGAGAATTTCCGCCGGCGCGACACCGCGCGGGTGGCGCGCAACAGCATGCTACCGCCGCAGACGACAGGAGGCGCGGGCGGAGGCGCCATCGTGCCGCTCACGGCGCTGGCGGCGGGCCTCACGGCCCGTGCCGAACCTGCGCTGCCGCGGCTCCGTCTGCGCGTCACGACGCCGGGTCGCCTCGACACGCTGGACATCGTGCGGGCGACCAACCTCCAGGCGAGCGCCTCTCCCTATCGCCTGCCGTCCCGCGACACGGCGCTCGCGCGCTGGTTACTGCCGGAGCCGCTGATTCAGAGCCGCGATCCGCGCATCGCCTCGCAGGCGCGTCTGATTCTCAACGGGGGGCGGGAGCGGAGTCCGTCCCGCGCGGCGGCGCGTCTCGCCGAGTGGGTGCACGAGCATGTGCGGCCCGCGCGGGACGCCGGCGTCCCCAGCGCGGAGCGCGTCCTGGAAAACGGGCGTGGCGACTGCAACGCCGCCGCGACGCTGTTCGTCGCCCTCGCCCGCTCGGCGGGGCTCCCGGCGCGAACGATCTCCGGCCTGCTGTATCAGAACGAACGGTTCTATTACCACGCCTGGGCCGAGGTGTACCTCGGGACCTGGGTGGCCATCGATCCGTCGCTCAACCAGGTCCCCGCCGACGCCCGGCATGTCCGGTTTGCGGTCGGCGGGCTCGCGCGGCAGGTGGAGCTCGTGCCGCTGATCGGCCGTCTCACGCTCGAGGTCTTATGATCAGGCTGGAAAACCTCACGAAGCTGTACGGCAGCTTCGTCGCCGTGGATGACATTTCGCTGCACGTGCCCCGCGGCGTCCTGTACGGCTGCCTCGGCCCGAACGGCGCGGGCAAGACCACGACGCTGCGGATGATCGCAGGCATCCTGCGGCCGACGCAGGGCCGCGTGCTGCTGGGCGGCGACGACGTGCATACCGATCCGCTCTCGGCCAAGATGCGGCTCGGGTTCATTCCCGACCGCCCGTTCGTGTACGACAAGCTCACCGGCGCGGAGTTTCTCCGGTTCGTCGCGGGATTGTACGGCCAGGAGGGCGATGCCGTGGAGCGGCGCATCGCCGAGCTGCTCGAGGTGTTCGAGCTGACGAGCTGGAAGGACGAGCTGGTCGAGGCCTACAGCCACGGCATGCGGCAAAAGCTCATCATCTCGAGCGCGCTGATTCATCGCCCCGAGTGCATCGTCGTCGACGAGCCCATGGTGGGGCTCGATCCAAAGGCCACCCGCCTGCTGAAGGACATCTTCCGCCAGTTCGTCGAAAAAGGAGGCACGGTGCTGATGAGCACGCATACGCTCGAGGTCGCCGAGGCGATGTGCGATCAGATCGCGATCATCCAGCACGGCAAGATCGTGGCGGCCGGTACGGTCGAAGATGTGCGGCGCGAGCATCAGGCCGGCAATGCGAGTCTGGAGGAGCTGTTCCTGAAGCTCACCGGCGGTGCGCATGTCAGGGCGCTCGCCGAGGTGTTGGGTTCGTGAAGCAGCCGTCGCTGACCCACGTGCTGCAACCCAAATGGCGCACGGCGCTGCAACGCCTGCGCGAAGAACGGTCGCGGGGCGGCAGCGGCAAGCTGATCCTCCTCACGATCGTGGGCGGGCTGTTCTGGGCGGGCGTCTTTGGCGTGCTGTTCAAGATTCTCAAGTATCTCCGCGGCGTGGAAGAGCTGGGCCCCCTCATTCCCGCGAAGATCCTGGGGCTGATTCTGCTGTCGTTCATTTCGATCCTGGTGCTGTCCAACGTGATCACGGCGCTGTCGAGCTTCTTCCTCGCGAAGGACCTCGACCTGCTCGTCTCGGCGCCGGTGGACTGGCTGCGCCTGTATCTCGCGAAGCTCGGCGAGACGCTCATTCATTCGTCGTGGATGGTCGCATTGATGGCGGTGCCGATCCTCGCCGCCTACGGCGTGGTATATGGCGGCGGCCCGCTGTTCGCGGTGTACGCGCTCTTCGCGATCGCGCCGATGCTGCTGCTCCCGGCGGTGCTCGGCTCGTCGTTGACCCTGATTCTGGTGAACGTCTTTCCCGCCCGCCGCACGCGCGACTTGCTGTCCATCGTCGCGCTGGGCGCGGCCGCCGGCGTGATTCTGCTGTTCCGCCTGATCCGGCCGGAGCAGCTCGCCCGCCCGGAAGGCTTCCGCAACCTCCTCGACTTCCTGACGGTGCTCCGCACGCCCACCTCGCCGTTCCTCCCGAGCGAATGGTCGACGAACGCGATCATGGGATTCCTGCGGAACGACGTCGATCCGCTGCCGCTCGTGCTGCTGTGGACGACGGCGGCGGCGTTCGTCACGCTGGGGGCGCTGCTGCACCGCGGGCTGTTTCCGCAGGGCTTCACCAAGGCGCAGGAAGGCGCCGAGCGGTTCATTCGCGGCGGGTTCTGGCGCTGGACCCTCGGCGGGTTGCTGCACCCGCTGCCGGTAGCCAAGCGGGAATTCGTGCTGAAGGACATCAAGCTGTTCTTCCGCGACACGACGCAGTGGAGCCAGCTCATCCTGCTGACCGTGCTGGTCGTCGTCTACCTCTTCAACATCCAGGCACTGCCGCTGCGCCGCGGCGAGCCGGTGGGCTTCTTCTACGTCAACCTGGTGTCCTTCCTCAACCTGGGGCTGGCGGGTTTCGTGCTCGCCTCGATTGCCGCGCGGTTCATCTTCCCGGCGGTGTCGCTCGAAGGCCGGCAGATGTGGCTGCTGCGCTCATCGCCCCTCGACCTCAAGGCGCTGCTGTGGTCGAAGTACTGGGTCGGGACGATCCCGCTGCTCGTGATGGGACTGGTGTTGACGGGGCTCACGAACGTGCTGCTCGAGGTGTCGGGGTTCATGATGGCGGTGAGTCTCGCCACGATGGCGGGGCTGACGCTCGCCATCGGCGCGCTCGCATTGAGCTTCGGCACGCTGTACCCGCAATTCGAGACGGAGAACGCCGCGCAGATTCCCACGTCGTTCGGCGGGTTGGTGTTCATGATGGCGACGATCGCGCTGCTCGCCGCCGTGCTGGTCGTGCTGTCGCGCGCGGTCTACACGTACGTGCGGGCGGCGTTCGAAGGACAGGCGCTGGGCGTGACCGGCGAGATGATGGCGTGGTTCGCGCTGGCCGCCGCGATATGCGCGGCGGCCACCGTCATTCCCCTGCGGCTGGCGCTGCGGAAGATGGAGTCGTTCGAGTTCTAGCTCAACGCCAGCTGAATCCCCCGACCAGCTGGAACAAACTGCCGTCGCCGAGGATGAACTTCGCTTCGACGTAGGGCCGCGTCCGGCCCCGCCGCCCCTCCAACCCCGTCAGCACGTTGAGGTTCGTGTCGCCGGCGCTGTTGCCGCCCGCGCTGAAGCGCGAGTAGTTGAGTCCGCCCCCGACGTACCAGGCGCCGCCTCGGGTGGGCGGCCGGTACTTGAGGTCGAAGTTCAGCGCGTACAGCGACCCGACATCGACAAAGTAGTAGTCGAAGGTGGGATACAGCTCGATCGCCGGTGTGATCGGCCAGGTGAGCTGGGCGCCGACGAGCAGGGCTTCGGCGTCGAAGTTGTATCCGATGTGCGGCCCGAAGCGGGGCGTCGTGGACACCCCGACCGCCGCCGGCCGGCGGCGGCGCTGAGCATCGGCCGTCGAGCCGGCCAGCACGAGCAGCAGGACCACGAGCACGACACGCGACGCTGTCCGATTCACGACCCGCTCCTGGGATTCGAGGGATGGAGACTGATAGGAAACGGCGGGAGAAAACGCAAGAGGGCGGCGCGCGCGTCAGGCCGCGACGCGCGTCCCGCAGCGATTACAGTAGCGCGCGTCGGTCTCGAGCGCGCTCCCGCACTGCACGCAATACCCGGCCGCCGGCGCGCCCAGCCGCCGGCCGCACTCGGAGCAGAAGACGGCGTCCGGCTCCGCGCGGCGACCGTGCGACGGACAGGCC
>JAUYMC010000312.1 GCA_030699545.1 Gemmatimonadales bacterium
CCGGCTTCGAGCTCGAGCCGCCAGTGGGTTGCGATCGTGACGAGCGATGCCGGTGGGTCCGCCACTGGGCTGACGAGCTCGACCGAACGCTTGAACCCGGCAAAGCCGGGCCCAGGTGGTATCGCACTGAACCCGGCAAAGCCGGGCAGTACGACCCGGCAAAGCCGGGTTCACCTGGTACACTGAGCCCGGCTTTGCCGAACGCTCAACCCGGCGAAGCCGGGCCCACTGAGCACGATAACCCCGGTTTCACGCCTCTGAGTGATTCACTCAAGGCAGTGATACAAGGAGTGCCTCAGGTAGAGGCAGCGGCAACAGCACGTCCGGATTCTATCGAATCCGATGGAGTGAGTCAGCACTCCACCACCAGCCCCACCCCACTGCCACTGCAGCTACCCACGCTGTGCGTGGGATGCCAGGAACCGATCGAGGAGGGACGGCCTGGGCAGCGATGCCAGCCGTGCCACGAGGCCCACGTGCGCCACCAGGCTGCCCGGATCCGCGAAGAGGCCGTCGGGCAGGTAGCGCGTCAACCAGGTGCGGACGGAGGCGACCGCGCGTGAGGCCCGCAACCCTGACCTGCGCGATGTGCGGTGCCCTGGTCTCGAGGGCGTCCGACGGGGGCCGCTGCCCCAAGTGCCACCGCGTTGTCACGGGCACCCGCCAGCGCGTCGATCTACTCGCCCGCGCGCTGCCGCGCACGCGCGCGACGGCCGCGCTCAGGGCGGCAATTCGCGCGTACCTCCGCGAGCGGCGGGCGGCGGCTAGGCGTGCATCGCGGGGTTCTGACCCGCTCGGGTTCGACCTTGCGCGGATACTCGCTGGCGAGCGGTCAGCCGATGCCGGTCGCGTGCGCCCCGTGGCGGCCGTCGTGGCCGAGCTGCGCCAGGCGGCGACATGACGACCCGCCCGCTGCCGCCTGGTGTCAGCGATCTCGTCTTGCGCGGGATGCGTTCGATCGAGGTCCTCGTGTTCGGCGTGCCGGCGGTCCCCACCAAGCGCCGCCCCGGGGTTGCGGTGTTGACAGCGGGTCTGGAGTACTTCGGATACCTCGTCGATCTGATGGAGCAGTTCCGCGCTGCGGGGCCGTGGGACGCGGCGCTGCTCCCCGAGCGGTGCGAGGAGGCCGCCCGCGTCGTGGAGGAGGTGGGGCAGGTCGCCCTGGAGGCTTTGCGCGAGGAGATCGCCGAGGACAACCCCCGGCTCACACCCGCGCAAGTCGCGACCCTCGCGCGGCTCATCCTTGGAGAGCCGGTGCCGCCAGCCAGCGACGCTCCACCGGAGGCTGCGACGTGACGCCCCGCGCGCTCGTCGATCGCTGGCACGCCGAGGCCGAGCTGCTGCGGCGCCGCGGGGCGCCCGCCCAGGCCGAGGCTCTGGAGTCGGTCGCGCGGGAGCTAGCCGAGGCGCTGGAGGCGTATGACCTTGAGGAGCTGACGGTGGCGCAGGCCGCGGCCGAGTCCGGCTACTCAGAGAGCCAGATCCGCCGGCTGTTCGGCGGGCGGTCGATCACGCGGGGCGCCCTGCCCCGGAAGGCGGCACACGCGAACGGGGGGGATGTTTGACAGCGCGCCAGCGGGCTAGCCATATTGGCAAGGTACGGGAGAACCTGACGGCGGCCGTCCTTCACGCGCTCGACGCGGCCCCCTGTTCCCTTCGCGCCCTGGCCCGGGCGGCCGGTGTATCGCATGCGCTTTTGCAGCAGCTGCAGCGGGGCGCGTTCAATGCGACGCCGGCGCTTGCTGACAAGGTGGCGGGTGCGCTCGAGGGATGGGCGGGGCGGTGCGCCGGCGCGGCTCGGAAGGTCCGAGCGGCAGCAGCTCGGGTACCTACCCCCCGCACGGGGAGGAAGCCGTGAAAGCCAAGCGCGAACCGCGGGGCCAGGGGCGCGAGCTGTGGACGCTCTCGCTCGGCTGGCGTGGGGCGACGATCCGCGCCTACGAGCGGGAGCCAGGCGGCCCGCTCTACCTCGCGATCCCAACCGCGACCGGGTACCGTCGTCGCTCCCTGGGGCACCGCTCCAAAGACCTGGCGCGGCGTGAGGCCAAGGACGAGCTCGCGCGGCTCCAGGGCGCGAGCGACGCGCCGCATGACCCGACGATCGGCTACCTCGTGACGGCCTACCTGCGCCACGAAGAGCCGCGCGTGAAGCGCGGAACCGCGAAGTGGTTGCGTCAATACCTCAACGCCTGGAGCACCTACCTGGGCGAGACGTTCCGGGTGCGCGACCTGGGCCCGCGTGAGTGGGAGGCGTGGAAGGCCGCGCGGCGCGCGGGCGACGCCGATGCCAACGGCGAACCCGTGGCCCCGGCCACGCGCACGCCGGTGCGCCCGGGCACCGTGAACCTGGGGCTCGAGGCGCTGAACATGGCGCTCAACTGGGCCGTGACGTGGCGCGAGGGCGGCCGCACGCTGCTCGAGCGCAACCCGGTGTGGCGGCTGCCGTACCTCGACGACCCGAACGTGCGCCGCGCCGTCTGGACCGAGGAGCGATTCGAGGCGCTGGTCCGGGCCGCGGACAGCATGACGATGCAGGTGGAGTGGGCTGGCCGGCGCCAACGCCTGCCCTGCTACCTGGGCGACATCATCGTGATCGCGGCGGGCACGGGCCGGCGGATCGGTGCGGTGCGGCAGCTCGCCTACGCGGATCTCCGGCTCGATCGGAAGCCGCACGGCGCGATCGCCTGGCGCGCCGAGACGGACAAGGGCGGCAAGGAGTGGCTGACGCCTGTCTCGCCCGACGTGGCGGCCCGGCTGCGGAAGGTGTTGTCCGAGCGGCCAGGGCTCGGCACGGGGCCGTTGTTCCCCGCCCCGCGCCACGCGGCGAAGGCGGTGGACCGGGAGACGCTGGCGTCGTGGCTGAGGACGGCCGAGCAGCTCGCCGGCGTGCCGCGGGTGAAGGGCGACAGCTTCCACGGGCTCCGGCGGAAGTTTGCGACGGAGCGGAAGCACCTACCGCTCGTGGACGTGGCGAAGGCGGGCGGGTGGCGCAGCATCACCACGATGCAACGGAGCTACGTACAGGCCGACGAGGCGGGCGTTCTCGATGCCGTGCTCGATCCGCGGCGGCTGCGAGAACAGGGCGCATGATCCGGCGGCCCACTGCCCTCGTTCTCGGTGCCGGAGCCAGCAGGCCCTACAGATTCCCGACCGCGCGCGAGTTGCTGAGCAATGTGAGGCGCCGCATCAGTGAACGCGACTTCCGTGTGCGCCTGCACAACGCGGACTTCACCGATCCCGAGACATCCGGCCTGCGGGACGCCCTCGCGTCGCCGGTTGGATCGGTGGACGAGCTCCTAGAGCTGCCGGTTCACGCGCAGCTCGTGGCGGTTGGGAAGGCGGCCATCGCCGCCACCCTGTTTCACTACGAGCGACCGGGCGACCTTTTGCCGGACGCGCGGCACGACGATTGGTACGAGTACCTGTTCAGGCGGATGAAGGAGGGTGCCTCGACCCTCCGGGAGTTTCTCCAGAATCGCGTCGTTTTCGTGACGTTCAACTACGACCGCTCCCTCGAGCACTTCTTTTTCACCGCGCTCCAAAGCACCTACGGCGCTAAGCCGCAGGAGATCGCCGAAGCCATGAGCAAGCACCGCCTGCCGATCGTGCACGTGTACGGATCGCTCGGCGCGCTCCCCACCATGGGCGGCCAACTGCCCTACGGCGTGGATTCGAACATCACGGGGCTTCGCCTCAAGGAGGCCGCGGCCTCGATCCACATTGCCGGCGAGCCAGGCGCGCAGGCGGGAATTGATGCCGCGCAAAAGGCGCTCATGTCCCGAGAGCGGGTCTGCTTCTTGGGGTTCGGGTATCGTGCCGCCAACGTCAAGCGTCTGGAGCTGGCGACCACCCTCGTCAAAGAGACGCATGTGTTCGGCTCCGCCTACGACCTACTGGAAGGTGAGCGGCGGGACGTGGGACGGCTATTTCGGGCGGTAGGGCACCCGATCGCACTTTCTGGCCCGGACACCGACACGCTGAAAGCGCTCCGGGAATTCCCCGTCCTTTCCGAGTTCGACCTCACCGACCTGTGAGCATCGAATGAGCCAACCTGCGACCGATCGCGACTAGCGCGTACACTGGCTTGAATGACGTAGTACAACCGGGCCACTATTCGCTGTTCACCGACAAGACGGCGATCCCGACCCCGCTCGCCGACTGCGCGTACCCCGCGTCCGAGAACTTTTACGGTGTTCTCGCGGTGGCCTCCTTGAGCAGCCAGAACCCGCCGACGATCGGCGGCGTGCGGCCGAAGGCGGGCGAGCCCGTGTACTCCGTGAACGTCATCCGGTTCGACCCGGGCCACCGGGGACGGGACGATCCGCACTCGAACGTTGATCGCTCACTGTGGTTCCGGGGGGAGAACGGTCAAGCATACCGCCTCTCATTCGACGAGCACCCGGTCCACTTCCGGCGGCTGAGCGCCGACACCGGGCTGGAGGTAGTCCTCCCCCACGTCGGCGTCCCCAACCGCCCGAGCGGGCCCCTATCCGACCTCAGCACTGGAGCGGGCTGGCAGAACTTCTCGACCTCATTCCCGCCGAAACCGATGGGAAGTTGACACAGAAGTGAGCACACCGGGAGAATCGGCATGATGCCACAACGACTTACGGGCATGTCGGGCTTGTCGATGCCCATGCCGAAGGCGCTCGTCGCGACGATGACGGTGACGCGGTCCGCGAGAAACGCGCGCAACACCTGGCGGCGTGTGGATCCCGTGAGGCCGGCATGATACGGAGCCGCGCGGACGCTCGTCCGGCGGAGCGCGCGCGTCACGAGCTCGGTGAGCCGGCGCGTCGGTGTGTACACCAGCGTGGCCCCGGTGCCCGTCAGGATCGCGCGCCGGATCAACCCGAAGCGCTCGCGGTCGTCCCGCACGCGCCGGACGGCGAACGTGAGATTGGGCCGATCGAACGAGGTGACGACGACGTGCGCGTCCGGCATCCGGAGCACGGCGAGGATATCGTGGCGCGCCGCGGGCGTCGCGCTACCCGTCAGTGCGATCGTCGGCGGGCGGCCGAGGCGGGCGCGAAAGACGCCGAGGGCGCGATAGACGGGCCGAAACGCGTGCCCCCATTCCGTAATGCAGTGCGCCTCATCGACGGCCAGCAGCGCGACGGGCGTCCGTGCTTCCGCGATCCGCCGTGTCAGCGACGCCAGGCGCTCGGGCGCGCAGTACAGCAGGGTCAGGCGTCCGGCCAGCGCCGCGTCGAGCACCGCGCGGCGCCGGGCCGGGTCCAGCTGGCTATTGAGATAAGCGGCGTGGATCCCGCGGCGCGTGAGCGCCCCCACCTGATCCTGCATCAGTGAAATCAGGGGTGAGACGACCAGGGTGAGGCCCCGCGGCGCGGCCAGAAGCGCCGGGACCTGGTAGCACAGCGACTTCCCCGCGCCGGTCGGCAGCACCGCCAGCACGTCCCGCCCGGCGAGCAGCGGACCGAGCACCTTCAGCTGGTGCGTTCGGAAACGCGGGTAGTCGAACCGCTCGAGCAGGATGCGGCGGGCGGCGTCGAGGCCGCCGGCAAACGGGTGCACGGTCCAAGCAAGCGCCGCCGCGGTGGACCCCCCCTACCCCAAAAGCGCGCCACTGGACACGTTTACGCGCTATGCACACTCCACTCTTTCTTCTTCTGCTGGCGCTCGTGATGACTTCGACGATGAACGCGCAATCGGGGGGCGCGGGGGGCGGTCTGACGTACCCCGCCACCCGCACGGGCGACGTGGTGGACGACCACCACGGCACCAAGGTGCCCGACCCCTACCGCTGGCTCGAGGACGTCGATGCCGACGAGACCCGCGCCTGGGTCGAGGCCCAAAACCGCGTTACGTTCGCCTATCTCGAGCAGATTCCGCAACGCGAGGCGATTCGCCGGCGGCTCACCGAGCTGTGGGACTACCCGAAGTACGGCTCGCCTTTCAAGAAGGGTGGCCGCTATTTCTTCTTCAAGAATTCCGGACTCCAGAACCAGTCGGTGCTGTACATGCAGGACTCGCTCACCGGCGAGCCGGCGGTGCTGCTCGACCCGAACACCCTCTCCGCCGACGGTACGGTGGCGCTGTCGACGCTGGCGCTGTCGGACGACGGGCGGCTGCTCGTGTACGGGACGTCGGGCAGCGGGTCCGACTGGCAGGAATTCCGGGTGCGCGACGTCGCCACGCGCAGCAACCATGTCGACCACCTGAAATGGATCAAGTTCTCGGGAGCGGCCTGGACGCACGACGGCGCGGGTTTTTTCTACAGCCGTTATCCCGAGCCCGCGGCGGGCGGCGATGCGCTGCTCGCGATGAACCGCGATCAGAAGGTCTACTACCACCGCATCGGCACCGCGCAGTCGGCCGACCGCTTGATTTACGAGCGGCCCGATCATCCCGACTGGGGCTTCTCCGGGGATGTCAGCGCCGACGGGCGCTACGTCGTCTACTCGGTCTGGCTCGGCACCGACCGCCGCAATCGCGTCTACTATCAGGACCTCGGCGATCCCAAGCGGCCGCGGATCGAGGCCCCCGTCGTGCGGCTGCTCGACGACTTCGATGCGGCCTACGAGTTCGTGGGCAACGACGGGCCTGTCTTCTATTTCTCGACCGACCAGAGTGCCCCGCGCAAACGCGTCATCGCCGTCGATACCCGGCGCCCGGAGCGCGCGGCCTGGCGCGAGGTGATTCCGCAGGCGGGCGACGTGCTGGAGGCGGTGCAGATCGTCAACAACACGTTCGTCGTGCGCTACCTGCACGACGCCCATTCCCAGCTCAAGCTGTTCGCGCTGGACGGGAAGCCGGCCGGCGAGGTCCCGCTGCCGACGCTCGGCTCGGTCGTCCAGGTGAGCGGCGAGCGGCGCGATACCGAGATGTTCTACGCCTTCACGTCGTTCCTGTACCCGACCACCATCTTCCGGCACGACTTCGCGACCGGGCGCTCGAGCGTCTTCAAGGCGCCCGAGATCGCGTTCGATCCCTCCGGCTACGAAACCGTGCAGGTCTTTTACGAAAGCCGGGATGGCACCCGCATTCCGCTGTTTCTCACCTCCAAGCGCGGCTTGCAGCGCGACGGCGGCAACCCGACGTATCTCTACGGCTACGGCGGCTTCAACGTGAATCTGACGCCGGGGTTTTCGATCGGCGTGCTCGCCTGGCTCGAGCTGGGAGGCGTGTATGCGCAGCCGATCCTGCGGGGCGGCGCGGAGTACGGCGAGGAGTGGCATCAGGCGGGCATGCTGGACCGGAAGCAGAACGTGTTCGACGACTTCATCGCCGCCGCCGAGTACCTGATCCGGGAGGGGTATACCTCCCCCGCCAAGCTGGCGATCGGCGGAGGGTCGAACGGCGGCCTGCTGGTGGGCGCCGTCCTGAACCAGCGCCCCGAGCTGTTCGCCGCGGCGATTCCGGCGGTGGGCGTGATGGATATGCTGCGCTTCCACAAGTTCACGATCGGCTGGGCGTGGGTCACGGAGTACGGATCCGCCGACAGCGCCGCGCATTTTCCATTCCTGTACCGCTATTCGCCGCTGCACAACCTGCGGCCCGGCACGCGCTATCCGGCGACGCTGGTCACGACCGCCGATCACGACGACCGCGTGGTGCCCGGGCATTCGTTCAAGTACGCGGCCGCGTTGCAGGCGGCGCAGGCGGGCCCCGCGCCCGTGTTGATTCGCATCGAAACCAAGGCCGGCCATGGGGCCGGCAAGCCCACGGCCAAGATCATCGAGGAACAGACCGACCGGTGGGCGTTCCTGGTGCGCGCCCTCGGCATGATGCAGCCGCGACCGTAAGGAGATCCGGCATGCCGAAACTGAGCTGCTCCCTGTGCACCGACACCGTCGACGCGCGCACGCTGGCGTCGCCGCAGAAGCTCGAGAACCGGATTCTCGATCTCATTCGCGAGGACCGGCCCGAATGGGCAGCCAAGCGCGGGATCTGCCCCAACTGTCTCGAGCAATACCGCGCCAAGAAGTTCGTCAGCTATCTCGAGGCCGAGTACCGGAAGCTCTCGGATATCGAGCACGCGGTGGTGTCGAAGATCACGCGCCGCGGCCGCGTGAGTAAGGTCGTGCACCAGGATTTCGAGGCGTCGATGACATTGGGCCAGCAGGTGGCCGATCGCGTGGCGCGATTCGGCGGCAGTTGGCCGTTCATCGGGATCTTCGGGGCGATTCTCGTGGGGTGGATGGCGATCAACGCGTGGGTGTTGGCGGAGCGGCCGTTCGATCCCTACCCCTTCATTCTCTTGAATCTCGTGCTCTCAACGCTCGCGGCGCTACAGGCGCCCGTGATCATGATGAGCCAGAACCGTCAGGCGCAGAAGGACCGGCTGCACGCGCAGCAGGATTACGAGGTCAACCTGATGGCGGAGATCGAGATTCGCGACCTGCATGACAAGATGGACTCGCTGCGCTTCAAGCAGTGGCACGAGCTGTGGCACATCCAGAAGCGGCAGATCGAGCTGCTCGAGCATCTGTGCGCGCAGACCACCGATCCGTCCCGCCGCCCCCCGCCCCCCGCGCCCTACGTCCCGCCGGAGATCTAGCCCGGGTCCTTCCAGTCGATCGGATAGCTGCGGCCACACTCGGGGCAGCGCGCGTCGCGCGGGCCTTCGGCAATCACGTAGCGCGCATGACACCCTGGACACACGAGGTGCGGCTCGCGCACCACGCTCCAGGCCGCCGGCGTCTCGGTCCGGATCTCGAGGTTGGACCGGGGAATCCGGATTTCCACGTGATGAACGTCGAGCACCACCCAGTCCTGGTTGGGATTTTCGACGATCCGATACCAGGCGCCGCGCCGCAGACCTTGCGTTTCCGCACGATTGCCGCGACTGCGAGCCCATCCCTCAGCCATGAGTCCTCCGCACGAGAACGAGAATGGCGGCCTGTGGCACGACGAGGTACGTCTTGTCCTCGAACGTGATCTCCACCGCCGCTTTTCGGAAGAACAGCGCGTAGTCGCCGGCTTCGGCTTGCATCGGCAGGTACTTCACGTCCGCCCCATGGATCTTCCAGGGCTCTTCGTCCATGCTCGCCGGCTCCGCCATCGGCGTCCCGGGGCCGGTGGCCACGATCCGCCCCCCCTGCACCTGGCGGCCTTCGAGCGCCGTCGCCGGGAGGTAGAGCCCGACGTTCGTTCGCTCCTCGCCCTCCTCCGGCGCGATCAGGACGCGATCCCCCACCACGAT
>JAUYMC010000316.1 GCA_030699545.1 Gemmatimonadales bacterium
CCTGCTCCGGATGGGGCGGGCCCGCCGGCCGGCCGGCCTGCCGGCCGACGTCACCATCGAGGAGCCGGTGTACGTCGAGGACGGCGTCGCGCTGCGCGACTGCACGATCGGCCCCAACGTCTCCCTCGGCGCGGGCAGCACCGTCGTCGGCGGGAAAATCTCACACTCCATTCTGGGCAACAACGTGCGGCTGCGAAACGCTAACCTCGATCACTGCCTCATCGGCGACGATCAGGTGGTCGAAGGCAAGGACCTGACCGAGGTCGTGATGGACGGCGGTGAGCAGGCCGCCGCGCGCTGATCCGTGAACGAGATCCTCGAGCTATTCGCCTATAACGCCTGGGCCATGCGCATCATCTTCGATGCCGTGGCCGCTCCGCAGCTGTCCGAAGAGCTGTACGTCCGCGATCTCAAGAGCAGTCATGGCGGCATTCACGGGACGCTGGCGCATACCGTGTGGGCCGAGCATCTCTGGCTCACCCGCTGGCTGGGCGAGCCCCCTCCAGCCGTCGCGCAGGGCAAGGACCTGCAGGACCTCGCCGCCGTGCGGACGCGGTTCGACCGGATCGAGGCCGAGCGCAACGATTTCCTGGCGGACCTTCCGGAGACGCGGCTGGACGAGACGCGCATCGTGCACCCGACGGGCGGCGGCGAGTACGCCCATACGTTCCGGCAGATGTTCCGCCACCTGGTCAACCACTCGTCGTATCATCGCGGGCAGGTCGTGACGTTTCTCCGGCAGCTCGGCAAGACGCCGCCGAGTACCGACCTCATTCTCTACTACCGCCGCTAGTTCACCTCGGCCACCTGCGCGGTGACGAGCAGGGCGCGCACGATGCCGAGTGCGCCGCCGGTGTTGTCGTACCACTCCGTGGGGAGGTGGGCGTCGCCCGCGCGGCCGCCCGCGCCCAGCGCGATCGCCGGGACGCCGAGGGCGATGGGCACGTTCGCGTCGGTCGAGGCGCAGGCGAGGTGATGCGACTGGCCGACGGCGCGAGTCGCGGCGACCGCCGCCTGCACCAGGGGGTGGGTGCGCGGCGTGACGCCCGAAGGGCGGTCGCCGAGGCGCTGCACCTCGAGCGTGAGGGCGGGCTCCAGCGCGCCTGTCAGGACCTTCTGCACCCGCTCATCGAGCTGGACGAGGGCGCGCGGGTCTTCGCTGCGGAGGTCGAGGTCGAGCCACGCCTCCTGCGGAATGCAGTTGAGGCCCGTGCCGCCGCCGAGCCGGACGACGGAACATGCGGTGCGCGGCGAGTGGTGCGCGGGTAGCTCGGCAATCATGGCGCCGGCCCGGCAGACGGCGTTGGCGGGATTCGCGACGCCGAACGCCGCCCAGCTGTGGCCGCCGGGCCCGCGGTAGGTCGCGCGATAGCGGCGCGAGCCGAGGGCGCGATGCACGATGCGTTCGAGCCCGGCGCCGTCGAGGGCGATGAAGGCGTGCGGGCGCCAGCCGTCGAACAGGTGGCGCACCCCGCGCAGGTCGCCGTGGCCCTCTTCGCCCACGGTCGCGGCGAACAACAGGGGGCGGGCGGTGGCGACGCGGGCGGTGGCCAGCGCCTCGGCGATCGTGACGAGCGCCGCGAGCCCGCGCGCGTTGTCGGCGATGCCGGGGCCCTGGAGCCGTGCGCCATGCCGTGCCACGGAGACATCGAGCTCGGGACCGAACACCGTGTCGAGATGGGCGCTCAGCACCACGCACCCGTCGTGCCCACCGGTTCCGTACCAGCCCCGCACATTGCCCACCGCATCGATCGCGACATCAGCAAGGCCGGCATCGTCCAGCATCCCCGCCACGCGCGCCCCACGGGCAGCCTCGGCGCCGGTCGGGGCGGGAATCGCCGACAGCGCCGCCTGACGGGCCAGTGTGTCGTCGTCGGAACGCTCTATGAAGCGGCGAGCGGCGCGGATACGGCCATCCGAAAGGAGCAACTCGATCACGGGGCGAAAGTAATGCGCGGACATGCAAATGCTAGACGGACAATCGTAAGCCCGGGCTCTGAGCCCGGGAAAACTCACCGAACTTGACCTGGACTCCGGCTCACGCGATGCTACCCGCATGGACGAGCGCCAGCTCATCTACGATTGGAACGATTCCAGCACGCGCCCGGGCGGTTTTGACTGGACGCGGGCGCGGGTCGTGCTCAACGACGAGACGCTGCGCGACGGGCTCCAGTCGCCCTCGGTCACCGATCCCTCGCTCGACGTCAAGAAACGCCTGCTCCACCTCATGGCGGACCTCGGCATCGGCGCCGCCGACATCGGCCTGCCCGGCGCCGGCCCCCGCGTGGTGGACACGGTGCGCGCGCTCGCCATCGAGATCCGCGATCAGAAGCTGCCGATCGCCCCCAACTGCGCGGCGCGGACGGTGGTCAACGACATCGAACCGATCGTACGCGTGTCGCAGGAGGTCGGGATCGAGATCGAAGCCGCCACGTTCATCGGCTCCTCTCCCATCCGGCAGTATGCGGAAGACTGGACGCTCGACCGCATCCTCAAGTCGACCGAAGAGGCGGTGACGTACGCCGTCTCCCACGGCCTCCCCGTGATGTACGTGACGGAGGATACGACGCGCGCCCGCCCCGAGACGGTCAAGGCGCTCTACGGCGCGGCCATCGACTGCGGTGCGCGCCGCATCTGCCTCGCGGACACCGTCGGTCACGCGACCCCGGACGGCGTGAAAGCGTTGGTGCAATTCGTCAAGGACGAAATCGTCGGAGACCAACCCGTCAAAGTCGATTGGCACGGCCACCGCGACCGCGGCATGGGGCTCATCAATTGTCTCGCCGCGATCGAGGCGGGCGTCGATCGGGTTCACGCGACGGCGCTGGGCGTGGGCGAGCGCGTGGGCAACGCGGAGATGGACCTGCTGCTCGTGAACCTCAAGCTGCTGGGGACTCACCAGCACGACATCCGCAAGCTGCCGGAGTACTGCCGGCTCGTGGCGGAAGCGGTGGGCGTGCCGATCCCGGTGAACTATCCCGTGGTCGGCACCGATGCGTTTCGGACCGGCACCGGCGTGCACGCCGCCGCGATCATCAAAGCAAAAAAGAAGGGCCACGCCTGGCTCGCCGACCGCGTCTACAGCTCGGTGCCGGCGGAGGAGTTCGGCTTCGAGCAGCGGATCGAGATCTCCCCCGTCTCGGGGCTGTCGAACGTGAAGTACTGGCTCGAAGCGCACGGCTACGACCCCGAGGACGCCGACGCCTGTCGCGCGCTGTTCGAGGCTGCCAAGCAGACCGACCGTGTGCTGTCCGACGAAGAGTGTCACCGACTGCTGCGCGCGCCGCGGCCCCCCGCATGGCGGTAGCCAAGCTGCGGGACGTCATCCGCTCGTACTTCGACCTGCACTGGCATCTCGATCCGGTGGGGGCGACGCAGGCGGGCGTCCCCGGGGGGGGCCACGACGATCGCTACGGGCGCTACAGCCCCGCCGCCCTGGCGCCGCACCTCGCCGCCCTCAGATCCATCGCCGCGGCGCTGGAAGAGACGAGCGCCGACGAGCTCGAGCAGGAGATCGATCGCACCGCGCTGCTGAACGAGGTCCGCGTCTCGCTCCACCGCTTCGAGGTGCTGCGGCCGCAGGCCAGGAACCCGGAATTCTGGCTCTCCCACATCCTGTCCGGACTGCATCACCTGCTGCTCTCGGCCGATCGCTCGCCCGCCGAGAAGGCCGCCGCCGCGGCGGGGCGGCTGGAGGACATCCCCGCGTTCATCGAGAATGCGCGCGAGACGCTCACCGAGCCGGTGCGCGTCTTCGTCGAGACGGCGATGCGCATGAGCGAAGGCGGGCGGCTGCTGGTCCGCGAAGTCGCGGCGTCATTGGGGGGCGGCGAGCGGCTCACCAAGGCCGCGGTTGCGGCAGAAAAGGCGCTGCAGTCGTTCGATACCGACCTCGACCGCTGGCTCGAGACCGCCGGCGACCACTTCGCCATCGGCGACGACGCGTTCAACTTCCTCCTCCACTATCAGCACGCTCTGCGCGATACCGCTCCCGAATTGTGGCGCTACGGTCACCGTCTCAAAGAAGAGGTCCAGGCCGATCTCGAGCGGCTCGCGGCGAAGCTCAACGGGGGCAGCCAGCCCTGGCCGGAGCTCGTGGAAGAGCTGCGGGCGGACCATCCCTCGGCCGAGGAGCTGGTGGACGCCTACGCGACGGAGATGGCGCGGGCGCGCGACTTCGTGGCCGAGCGGGGGCTCGCGTCGATTCCCGACGCGCCACTCGGCGTGATTCCCACGCCGCCCTTCATGCGGCCCGTCATTCCGTACGCCGCCTACGACAGCCCCGGCGCCTACACCCGCGATCGCACCGGCTGGTTCTACGTCACCGTCCCCGATGCCCGGCTGCCGGCCGATCAGCAGAACCGCATCCTGCGCGATCACTGCCGCTACGAGCTGGCCGCCACCGCCCTCCACGAGGGGTATCCGGGGCACCATCTGCAGCTCGTCACCGCCAAGGGCCTGCGCTCCGACGTGCGCAAGAATCTGTGGACGCCGCTGACCGTCGAGGGGTGGGCCCTCTACTGCGAAGACATGATGGGCGAAGAAGGCTTCTACGCCTCCGACGAGGAGCTGTTCTTCCAGCGGGTGCATCTCCTGTGGCGGGCGATGCGCATCCTGCTGGACGTCGGTTTGCACACCCGCGGCATGACGCGGGAAGAAGCCGTGGACCAGATGGTGAACGAGCTGCACGTCGAGCGGGGCAACGCCGAGGCGGAAGTGCGGCGCTACTGCGCGTGGCCGGCGTATCAGCTGTCGTACGCGGTGGGGCGGCGCGAGCTGCTGCGGCTGCGCGACGACTTCCGCGCCGCCGAGGGCGACGCCTTCACGCTACGCGCCTTCCATGACGCCGTGCTGCCCTACGGCGGCCTGCCGGTGACGCTCATCCGTTGGGGACTCGGCCTAGGTGAGTGACCGCCGGCCGCTGCCGCGGCAGGTCAAGCTGTTCGGCGCTGTTTCCCTCCTCAACGACTTCGCGTCGGAGATGGTGTACCCGCTGCTCCCGGCGTTCATCACGGGGGTGCTGGGGGGCGGGGCCGCGGCCATCGGCGCGCTCGACGGCGCCGCCGACGCCGCGGCCGCCGCCGTCAAGCTCGGCGCCGGCAAACTGTCGGATCATCCCCGGCGCCGCGGCCCGCTCATCGTCATCGGCTACCTCGTTGCGGTCGTGATCAGACCGGTGATCGCCGTGACGGCGGCGGCGTGGCAGGTCATCGGGCTGCGGGTGGTGGACCGGCTGGGGAAGGGGATGCGCGGTCCACCGCGCGACGCCGTCATCGCCGATGTGACGCCGCGCGAGCAGCATGGGCGCGCCTTTGGATTACAGCGCGGGCTCGATCATGTGGGAGCCATCCTGGGACCGCTCGTGGCCTGGGGGCTGTTGAGCGCGGGGGCCGAGGTGCGCGCGGTGATTCTGGCGAGCATCGTGCCTGGAATCTTGGTACTCGTGCTGGCGTTGCTGGCGGTCGGACGGCCGGACGGTCGGACGGTCGATAAGGAGGCTACGATCGCTGCCGAGCCGAGACCGTCCGGCCGTCGGTCCGTCAGTCCGTCGGTTCTCGCCATCTCCTTCTTCTACCTCCTCCGCATGCCCGAAGCGCTCATCATCCTGCACGCGCAGCGCCTCGGCGTCGCCATTGCCCTCATCCCGCTCCTCTGGGCCGGCGTGCACGTCATCAAGTCCGGCTCGAGCTTTGTGGGCGGGGCCCTGTCCGACCGGATCGGCCCGTCGCGGACGATGTGGCTCGGGTGGGCGAGCTATGTGGTGCTGGCCGCCGGCATGGCGGTCGCATCCGGCCCGCTGGCCGCGTGGGTCCTGTTTCTCGCGATCGGCGTCGTGGCCGGACTGACGGAAAGTCCGGAGCGCTCGCTGGTGGCCGCGCTTGCCGGGCCGAAGACGGGCAGCGGGTTCGGCGTGTATCACGCCGCCACCGGCGTCGCGGCGCTGATCGGGGGGGTCGGCCTCGGTCTGCTGTTTCAGCAGACGACTGCCGCCCGTGCGTTCGTGGTAAGTGCCGCGCTGGGGCTGATTTTGGTGCTGCTCTGGCCTTTCGTGGCGCGAGGCCCTAAGGTTCCGCCCCGATGACCCAAGGCCGTCGCTACCTGATGACCACGTCCCTCGCGGCCCTGGGCGTGGTCTATGGAGACATCGGGACCAGTCCGCTCTACGCGTTGCGGGAAGCCTTCCACGGCCCGCATGCGATGGCCGTATCTCCCGCCAACGTCCTCGGCGTGCTGTCGCTGATCTTCTGGTCGCTCGTCGTCGTGGTGTCGGTGAAGTACCTCGTCTTTGTGATGCGGGCGGACAACAAGGGTGAAGGCGGCATTCTGGCGTTGATGGCCCTCGTCCTGCGGGGCCGAGGAACGCGCGGACTGTCCCCCCGGCACGTCGTCATCACGATCGGCATCTTCGGGGCGGCGCTGATGTACGGCGACAGCGTCATCACCCCCGCGATCTCCGTGCTCAGCGCCGTCGAAGGGTTGGGCGTCGCGGCGCCGGCGCTGCAGGGATGGGTGATTCCGCTCGCCATCATCATTCTCGGCGCGCTGTTCTGGATTCAGAGCCGCGGTACGGCCCAGGTCGGCAGTTGGTTCGGGCCGGTGATGGTCGTCTGGTTCACGACGATCGCGGTACTCGGCATTGCCGAAATCGTCAGCCGGCCCGGTGTCCTGGCCGCCGTGAGCCCGCATTACGCGGCGCAGTTTTTCCTCGCGAACCGCGGGGCGGGATTCCTGGTGCTGGGCGCGGTCTTTCTGGTCGTGACGGGGGGCGAAGCGCTCTATGTCGACATGGGGCATTTCGGCGTGCGACCCATCCGGCTCGTCTGGTTCGCCCTCGTGGTACCGGCGCTGCTCCTGAATTACTTCGGGCAGGGGGCGCTGCTGCTCAACGACCCGGATGCGGCGGTGAGTCCGTTTTACCGGTTGGCGCCCTCCTGGGCTCTGTATCCGCTGATCGTCTTGGCGACCATGGCGGCGATCATCGCGTCGCAGGCGGTGATCTCGGGCGCATTCTCCCTGACCCGCCAGGCGATCCAGCTCGGGTACGGCCCGCGCATGAAGATCGACCATACCTCGTCTCGCGAGATGGGGCAGATCTACGTCGGGAGCGTGAACGCCGCGCTGATGATCGTGACGGTGATCCTGGTCCTGGGCTTTGGGACCTCGAGCCGGCTCGCCGCGGCCTACGGCGTGGCGGTGTCGGGCGAAATGGTCCTGACGACGCTGCTGCTGTTCCTGCTGATGCGCGAGGTGTGGGGGTGGAGCTGGACCCGCGCGCTGGCGATCTGCGGTCTGTTCCTGATGATCGACCTCGTGTTCTTCGCCGCCAATGCCCTCAAGGTCCCGCACGGAGGCTGGGTGCCGCTGGCGATCGCCGCCAGCCTGTTCATCCTGATGACCACGTGGAAACGGGGCCGGGACATCCTGTCCAAGCGCATGATGGAGAAGACGGTGCCGCTCAAGCTGCTGCTGGCCGACCTGGCGGCCGAGCCGCCGATCCGCGTGCCCGGCACGGCGATCTTCATGTACGGCAGCGCCGACGGCACGCCGCCTGCACTGGTGCACAACCTGGCGCATAACAAAGTCCTGCACGAGAAGATCGTGTTTCTGACCGTGATCACGGAGGATGTTCCCCACGTGATCGACGCCGAGCGCGTCGCGGTCAAGCGGAGCGGCAAAGGGTTCCACGCGGTGATCGCGCGGTACGGCTTCATGCAGGACCCCGACATCACCGAGATTCTCGACGCCTGCAAGGCCAGCGGGCTCGAGATCCAGATCGAGGGTACGACGTTCTTCCTGGGCCGCGAGACACTCATCGCCTCCGATCGACCGGGGATGGCGATCTGGCGCGAGCGGCTGTTCGCGCTCATGACGCGCAACGCCCTCCGCGCGACCGCATTCTTCAAGATTCCCCCGAACCAGGTGTTCGAGGTGGGGTCACAGGTGGAGCTGTAGATGGACTGGCTGAAAGACGCATTGCACTTCGTCACCGACGTCCGCGGGCTGATCCAGCTCGGCGGGCTGGTCATGGTCTGCGTGATCGTCTACGTGGAGACGGGACTGTTCGTCGGGTTCTTTCTCCCCGGCGACTCGCTGCTCGTGACCGCGGGGGTATTCGCCGCCACCGGCGATCTCAACGTCGTCGCGCTGCTCGTCGGGGCGTCGCTCTGCGCCGTGGCGGGTGACCAGACGGGCTACTGGATCGGCCGGAAGATGGGCGCCGCGCTGTACAGCCGGCCCGACTCGCGGTTCTTCAAGCGGCGCCACCTCGAGGCGGCCCACACCTTCTACGAAAAATACGGCGCCAAGACGATCGTCCTGGCGCGCTTTGTCCCCATCGTCCGGACGTTCGCGCCGGCGGTGGCGGGCGCCGCCTACATGTCCTACCGCACGTTCGTCGTCTACAACGTCGTCGGCGGGATTCTGTGGGTGTGGAGCATGGTGCTGGCGGGGTATCTCCTCGCGCGCTCGATCCCCAACATCGACCAGCACATTCACATCGTCATCGTGATCGTCATCGTGCTGTCGATTCTGCCGGGGGTGGTGGAATACCTGCGGGCGCGCCGGGCCGCCGCGCGCCGGCCGCCGCCGGTCGCGCCCCCCGACCACCCCCCCGAAGAGACCTAGCACAGGAGGCCCTGGCCGGTAGCGGATTGGCGCTTGGCGCGCGAGTCGAGATCGAGTGCATGGCTACTGTGGAACCATAGCGGATTCCACATACGGCGCCTCACGCACCGTTCCCGTCTTTCGGCGGGAAAGCACCAGCCACCACTCGCGGACCGACGTGACGATCAACAGCGTCACGACCGCCATGAAGAACAGCGCGACGATCGCATTGAGGTGATAGTTGAAGATGCGCCGCCCCGCATCGGGATCGACGGAGCCGGCCAGCGCCGCGGCGCGCGCGAAGAACCCGAGCTTGGGATCGGACGAAAAGACCAGATGGATTCCCGCCGTCATCGTCACGACGACGAGCCAGGCGAGCGGGCCGAGCGTCACCCAGGCGTAGCGCGGCTTGCCCATCTTGATGAGAATCGTCGTGCCGACGCACAGCGCCACGGCGGCGAGCAGCTGGTTCGAGATGCCGAACAGCGGCCACAGCGCGTTGATCCCGCCGAGCGGATCCACCACGCCCTGATAGAGGAAGTAGCCCCAGCCGGCGCAGACGACGCCGCTCGCCAGCATTGTGCTCGGATACCATGACGTCTCGCCGAACCGCGGCCAGACGTGCCCGCCGATCTCCTGGAGCATGAACCGGCCGACGCGCGTGCCGGTGTCGATCGTCGTCAGGATGAAGAGCGCCTCGAACATGATCGCGAAGTGGTACCAGAGGGCCGTCAGCGCCGACCCGCCCAGCGCGGACGTGAGGCCGGCGAAGATCTGCGCCATGCCGACCGCGAGCGACGGCGCGCCCCCCGTCCGGCCGACCAGCGACGCTTCGCCCATCTGCCCGGCGAGCGCCTGCATGGCCTCCGGCGTGACGACGAATCCCGCCTGGCTCAGCGCCTCCGACGCGCCCGCCAGCGCCGCCGGCGTCGTGTTCATCGCGAAGTAGACGCCGGGATCGAGCGTGCAGGCGGCGATCATCGCCATGATGCCGACGAACGATTCCATCAGCATGCCGCCGTAGCCGATCATCCGCGCGTCCGTCTCGCGCGCGATCATCTTGGGCGTCGTACCGGAGGCGACGAGGGCGTGAAATCCCGAGATCGCGCCGCAGGCGATCGTGATGAACGCAAAGGGGAACAGCGTGCCGGCGAACACCGGCCCTTCCCCCGCCGTCGCGAACGGCGTCAGCGCCGGCATGCGCAGCGGCGGCAGGAGGATCAGGATCGCCGCCCCCAGCACCAGCACCGTCGTGATCTTGAGGAATGTCGAGAGGTAATCGCGGGGGCAGAGCAGCATCCACACCGGCAGCACCGACGCGATGAATCCGTAGGCGATCATCATCCAGGTGATGGACGTGCCGGTGTGCGTGAACGCCGCCGCCCACCCCGGATGACTCGCCACGCTGCCGCCCGCGACCAGCGCGACGAGCAGCAGCGCGGCGCCGACCACCGACGCCTCCGCCACCTTGCCGGGCCGCCACCGCTTCATCCACCACCCCATCAACAGTGCGATCGGCACGGTGCACGCGATCGTGAACAGCCCCCACGGCGAGTCGCGCAGCGCGTTCACCACGATCAGCGCGAGCACCGCGAGCAGGATGATCATGATCGCGAAGACGGCGATCATCGCGGTGACGCCGGCGACCTTGCCGACTTCCTCCTTGGCCATCTGGCCGAGGGACTTCCCGTCGCGCCGCAGCGACGCGACCAGGATGATGAAATCCTGCACCGCGCCGCCCAGCACGACGCCGATCACGAGCCAGAGCGTGCCGGGGAGAAAGCCGAACTGCGCGGCGAGCACCGGCCCCACCAGCGGACCGGCGCCCGCGATCGCCGCAAAGTGGTGCCCGAACAACACCCACCGGTTGGTGGGCACGAAGTCGCGCCCGTTGTTCAGCCGCTCGGCCGGAGTGGCACGCCGGGGATCGAGGCCAAACACGCGCGTCGCCAGGAACTTCGAGTAGAAGCGGTAGCCGACGGCGAAGGTGCAGACCGCGGCGGTGAGGAGCCAGGCGGCATTGATCGTCTCGCCGCGCGACAGCGCGAGGACGCCGAAGGCGGCGGCGCCGAGCACCGAGACTGCCACCCACAGGAGGGCGCGCATGGCGGCTAAGTTGTGGCGCGGCTTGCCCATGTTCAAGTTCGACCATAGGTTCGAATCGCGTGGTCCCCTCCTCCTGGTCCATGAGCGCGCGGGGCACTGCCGCCGTGCAGGAGCGTCCCGCTCCGCAACCGAGCGCCGACTCCCTGCAGGGGCACGTCGTCATCGTCACCGGCGGCGCCACCGGACTGGGCCGCGCGGTGGCGCTCGAGTTCGCGCAGCGCGGCTGCGCCGTCGGCTTCAATTATCTCGAAATGCCGGGCCGCGACGTCGGCGCGCAGGCACTCCTCACCGAAACGTCGATTAAAGCCTGCGGCGTCGGCTGCGTCGCCGTGCGCTGCGACGTCCGCAGCAGGGACGAGGTCGAGCAGTTCGTCGGGCACGTACGCCAGCGCCTGGGGGGCGTCCATTATCTGATCAACAACGCCGGCGTCACGCACGACGGCGCCCTCTGGCGGCTCACGGCGGAGGCGTGGCGGGAAGTGCTCGAAACGAACGTCACCGGCGCGTTCAACTGCATGCACGCCGTCGCCGCCGAAATGCGGGCGCAGCGCTACGGGAAGATCGTGAACGTCGCGAGTCACCAGGCGTTGCGCCCCGCGTTCGGCGTGGCCAACTACGCGACGAGCAAGGCGGCCCTCATCGGACTCACCAAGGCGGCCGCCGTCGACCTCGGCTCCTCCGGCATCAACGTCAACGCCGTCGCCCCCGGATTCGTGAAGACGGAGCTCTTGACCCAGCTGCCGCGCGAAATCCTGGAGCGCGCCGAGCATGCATCGGTGCTCGGGCGTGTGGCCGAGCCCGAAGACATCTCGCGCGTGATCGCGTTCCTGTGCAGCGAAGCGGCGCGGCACATCACCGGACAGGTCATTGTGGTGGACGGCGGCCTGACGCTGGCGTAAATTGCGCGCGTGACTAATCCATTAAAACACAAACACTTACTGCGTGTAACGGCGTGGTGCGTGGTCGCCCTGACCGGCGCCTGTGGCGCCCAGGACCCCGACCAGCGGCCGACGCCCAAACCGACGGCGCCGCTGCCCACGGCGGGACTGTCGGGGCAGCGCGTGAGTCTCATGCCGCTCACGCTGATCGCCGCGGAAGACACGCTGCACTGGGACATGCTCGTGGGCGACCGGCGCGGCTCGCTCGACAAGGCGGACAGCGTCCTGGCGGTGCACCTCGCCGCGCGCGCGCCCGAGGTCACGTGGGTCGAACCCGCCGAGCTGCGCCGCACGGCGCGGCGCGCCGCGGGGCTCGTGGCCGATCCCGACCGGATGGGGACGTCCTTCCTGCGGGCCGATCAGCTGGTGGACGTTCCCGACCCGCTGCGCTATCAGCTGCGAACGCTCTCGGGTCTCGTCGGCGGACGCTTCGTGCTCGTGCCTGCCGGTCTGGTGTACCGCCCCTCCGCCACGCCGCCCGCCGCGACAGCGGAGCTGTCGGTCGTCCTCATCGACACACGCCTCGGCAAGATCGGCTGGCGCACCATCGCCCGGGGCGATGGCGAGGACCCCTGGACGGCGCTGACCCGCGCCGTGAAGAACCTGACGCCCGGCTTGCCGTGAAGCGCGAAGCAACCCTCATTGCGGGCGACGGCATCGGGCCCGAGATCACCAAGGCGACGCTGGAAGTCCTCGAGGCTTTGGGCCACGACTTCGACTGGGACGAGCAGTACGGCGGGATGGCCGCCGTGGACACAGGCGGCACCCCGCTGCCCAACGCGACGGTCGACTCGATCCGCCGCACCAGGCTGTGCCTCAAAGGACCCCTCACCACACCCGTCGGCGGCGGCTACCGCTCGGTCAACGTCGCGCTGCGCCAGGAGTTCGATCTCTACGCGAACGTCCGGCCCGCCAAGACGATCGTGCCCGGCGGCCGCTACACGAACGTAGACCTCGTCATTATCCGCGAGAACACCGAGGGGCTGTACGTCGGGCTCGACCATACGTTCAAGCTCGGCGGCGACCGGCGCGCGCTGGCGCAAGCGATGTCGATCGTCACGCGGGAGGGCAGCGAGCGCGTGGCGCGCTACGCCTTTGAATATGCCAAGGCCCATGGCCGCAAGAAGGTCACGATCGTCCACAAGGCCAACATCCTGAAAGCGACGTCCGGCCTGTTTCTCGAGACGGCGCGGCATGTCGCCAAGAGCTACGAAGGCGTCATCGCGGTGGAAGATAAAATCGTGGACAACACGGCGATGCAGCTCGTCATGAAGCCCGAGCAGTTCGACGTCATCGTCACCACGAATCTCTTCGGCGATATTTTGTCCGATCTGGCGGCGGGGCTGGTGGGCGGGCTGGGGCTCGCGCCGGGCGCCAACATCGGCACGCACGCCGCCATCTTCGAGCCGGTGCACGGCTCGGCGCCGGACATCGCGGGGCAGGGGATCGCGAACCCCGGGGCGCAGCTCCTGGCGGCCGCGATGATGCTCGATCACGTAGGGGAGCTCGCGGCGGGGAATCGGCTGCGCCGCGCCGTCGAAGCGGCGATCGTCGAGGACAACGTTCGAACACCCGATCTGGGGGGACATGCTACGACGGCCGAGTGCGCCCGCGCCGTGGCCCGGCGGTGTCGGTCCTGATCACCCCTGCGCACGCTGCGGGGAGTTCACCCGCGGCATCGCGATCGGGGGGCGGTGTCCGGCGTGCGAGCGTGCGGTTCGCGTCAAGGCCGCGCGGGTCGCGCGGCTCGTGGCCATCGGTACGACTCTGCCGTTGGCGGGGTATGTCGCATGGAGTTTCCCCGTCGACCGCACCGCGCGGCTCGTCGGCGCCGCGAGCGTGCTGCTGTGGTACGCATTGACGTTCATCGTTGCCAGGCGCGTAGCATTGGAATGGGTGAAATGAAAAACCGAATTGCGGAATGCGGATTGCGGAATGTATTGGCTGGCGTCATGGCGCTCGTGCTGCTAGTGCCCGCGGCCGCCGCCCAGACTTCCCTTTCCATCTATAGAGATGGGCGCGTCGTCGTGCGCCGGACGCTGCCGCAGGCGCTGGAGCGCGGCCGCAACAGCCTCACCCTCAGGCTCGACGCCTTTGACCCCGCCACGTTCTTCTCGCCCGATACCGCCGTAGCCGTCCTCTCGGCGACGGCACGGTTCCCCAGCGCCAAGGGCGACGCGCTGGCGCGGGCGGTAGGGCAGACGCTGTCGTTCGTCCGGGGCGACGACACGATTCGGGCCACCGTCGTCCGCGTCGATCCGCCGCAGTACCGGCTGTCCGACGGCCGGCTGCTGCTCGCATCGCCGGGCGAGCCGCTGTTCCCCGCGGGGCTGGTGCGCACCGCTCCCGAAGCCGCGGTGGTGCTCGAGGCATCGCGCGCGCGGCCGCGCACGGAAGTCGCCTACGTCGCGCAAGGCGTCACATGGGAAGCGCTCTATCACGTCCTCCTGCTCGGCGCCCGGGCCTCGATCACGGGAACCGCGACGGTGAACTCGCAGACGCTGCGCGCCGACAGCGCCGAGGTGCAGCTCGTCGCGGGCGCCATCCGGCGCACGCGTCCCGGTGCCCCGCCGATTCCGATGGAAGGCGTCATGATGCGGGCGCGGGCCGGCGTCGCCCAGGATGCGTACGCGGCCGAAGAGGGGGTCGGCGAGACCCACGTTTACCAGCTGCCGGGGCGGCTCACCGTTGAGCCGTCCGTCCCCGTCACGACCGCGCTTTTCCCCCGCAGTACGGCGCCTGTTGTTCAGGAGCTGATCGTCCCCGGCGTCCTGCCGTGGCGCGGGTGGATCGGGCAGAACCCCGAGCCCGACCGCGTGCCGGTGCAGGTGTGGTACACGCTGCGGCGCGCGCGCAACACCGCGTTCGGCGACCGCCCGCTGCCGGCCGGAACGGTGCAACTCTACCAGGCCGACGCGAGCGGCCGCGTGCAGCTCATCGGCGAGGCGTCGAACACCCACACCGCGCCGGGACGGGACCTGCGCCTCCAGTCGGGCGACGCCTTCGATGTCACCGCCGAGCGCGTGCAGACCGATTTCAATCAGGAAGTCATCCCGCCGGCGCAGCGCGGCATGTCGCAGCGCCAGCGTGTGACGGCGGCCTATCGCGTGACGATCGCCAACGCCAAGGCCACGCCGGTGACCGTCGACATTCGGGAAGCGCGCTTCGGCGACTGGAAGATCACGCAGAGCAGCGTCCCCGCCGAGAAGCTGTCGTCCACGGAGAGCCGGTTCCGGCTGACCGTCCCGGCCGGCGGCGCAGCGACGCTCACGTACACGGTGCAGATCGAGTCGTGACGCCCGCGGTGCAGATCCTGCACGTCGGGGACCTTCACTTTGGAGGCGTCGCCGACATCCTTCAGATCGAAGCCCTGGAGCGCCTGCTGCCCGACCTCCGGCCCGATGCCGTCGTGATTTCGGGCGACATCTCGCAGCGCAGCCGCCACGGCGAATTTCAGCGGGCCCGCGCGTTTGTGCACCTCGCCCGGGAAACGGCGCCGGTGCTGGTCATCCCGGGGAATCACGATGTGCAGTGGTGGTGGCGGCCGTTCGTCCCCTTTTCCAAGGACGTCGTGTACCGGAAATATCGCCGCTACTTCGGGGACGACCTGACCCCCACGCTCACGCTGCCGGGCACCGCCGTCATCGCCTCCGCCCTGACGGCGCACGGCGTGGCGTGGGGATCGCTCACACCGCGGCTGCGCGACCTCGCGGTGAAGGGCCACCTCCCCAAGAAAGAAGCGCAGCGGGTGCGTCAGGTCTTCGCGGCCGCCGAGCCGGGAGTGGCGCGCGTGCTCGTCGTCCATCACAATGTCCTGCGCGGCACGATCTCCAAGCGCATGGGGCTCGCGCGCTGGAAGGGGGCCCAGCAGCGCATCCTGGAATCGGGTGCCGACGTCGTGTTGTGCAGCCACGATCATGAAGAAGGCGCCGATCTGCTGGGCGGCCGAGTGGTCGTGTCGACCGCCGGCACGCTCTCGACACGCTCGCGCCCCGGCAAGGCGCCGTCGTTCAGCATGGTGACGATCGATGACGCCGCCGTGCAGGTCACGTTTTTCAGATGGAATGCGAAGGATCGGTTCCAACCGTCGGATACGGCTGCCTTTGCTCGAGCCGCACGACTTGAAGGAACGCAGGCCTGATGGCTGCCAAGTTCCAGGGCGTCGACTTCTATCAGACCGATAGCCTGCTGAGCGAGGAAGAGCGCGCCGTCCGCGACACCGTGCGCGAATGGGTGGACGAGCACCTCATGCCGGTGATCGGCGACGCGTACGTCGCCGGCACATTCCCCAAGCAGCTCATTCCGGGCATGGCGGAGCTGGGGCTGTTCGGCGCCAATCTGCCGGAGGAGTACGGCTGCGCCGGACTGAACAACGTGGCCTATGGACTGATCATGCAGGAGCTCGAGCGCGGCGATTCCGGCGTGCGCTCGTTCGCGTCGGTGCAGGGCGCGCTCGTCATGTATCCG
This sequence comes from Gemmatimonadales bacterium, assembly GCA_030699545.1. Lineage (GTDB taxonomy): Bacteria > Gemmatimonadota > Gemmatimonadetes > Gemmatimonadales > GWC2-71-9 > 20CM-2-65-7. Next base: position 16,116 of record JAUYMC010000316.1, read on the forward strand.
ATCTACACCTTCGGCTCCGACGAACAGAAAAAGCGCTGGCTCCCCGCCATGGCGAGCGGGAAGGTCATCGGCTGCTTTGGGCTCACCGAGCCGGACTTCGGCTCCAATCCCGCCGGCATGATCACGGTCGCCAGGGAGACCAAGGACGGCTGGGTCTTGAACGGCGCCAAGATGTGGATCACCAACGGCTCGACGGCCCAGGTCGCGATCATCTGGGCCAAGACCGGGACGCTCGACGACGCCGATTCGATTCGCGGCTTCATCGTCCCGACCGATGCCAAGGGCTTCTCCGCCAAGGACCAAAAAGGCAAGCTGTCGCTGCGCGCCAGCGATACGAGCGAATTGGTGCTGCAGGACGTGCCCGTGCCCAGGGACGCGCTGCTCCCGAAGTCGGGAGGGCTCAAGTCACCACTCATGTGTCTGACCGCCGCCCGCTACGGCATCGCGTGGGGCGCGGTGGGCGCGGCGATGGCCTGTTACGACGAGGCGGTGAGCTATGCCAAGCAGCGCGTGATGTTCGGCAAGCCCATCGGAGGCTTCCAGCTGCAGCAGGCCCGGCTGGCCGAGATGCTGACCGAGATCACCAAGGCGCAGCTGCTCTGCGTCCAGCTCGGGCGGTTGAAAGACGATGGGAAGTCCACGCCGCAGCAGGTGAGCCTCGCCAAGCGCAACAACGTGAGCATGGCCACCGACGTCGCGCGCGAGGCCCGCCGGCTGCTCGGCGCCAACGGCATCCTGGCCGAGTACCAGGCGATGCGGCATCTCGCAAACCTCGAATCGGTCTATACCTACGAGGGCACGCACGACGTCCACACCCTGATCCTGGGCCAGGAAATCACGGGCATTTCGGCCTTCAGCTAGAAACCCAAGCCCCGACGGTCTCGTCAGTTAACGCCATGACCCCCGCTCTCCTGCTGGTTCTGAGTCTCACGCAAGCTCTGGTCGACATTCGTGACCTCTCTCCCCGCGAGCATCGCGTCGCGGGGTTCGTGCTGTCCCGGCCGCAGGCGCTGTCTCTCACCGCGGTCGGCGCCGAGCCACGCCCGCGGCGGGAGCGCCGCGAGGATGACGAGCAGCGCGCCGGTGCGTGGCGCGACGACGAATGGACGACCTGGCCCGCGGCGGCGTGGATTCTCGATGCGCGCACCCGCGAGGTCGTCTGGGACCTGCGCGCCGCCGATACCCAGCGCGACCGCAACGGGGTGCGCCGTTTCTCCGGCACGGTCCAGCTGCCGGCGGGTGTGTACGAAGCACACTACGGGTCCTTCCCGGCGGAATGGTCGTGGCAGGATCGCGATGCGGTGGCGTTGTTGCGCGGGTTCGTCCGCAGCCGCGGCCGGGGCGAGCGCTACAGCGGGCCCTACATCGATGACGGCAGTTACAAGCAATTCACATTGACGATCGAAGGCGACGGCCGCGCCAGCATCCCCGCCATCGATTCCGCGCGGGCGGCATTCGCCGCCGCGGCGATTGTGTCGTTGCGGCCCGGTCGCAGCGCCACCGCGCGCCACGGCTTCGAGCTGACGCGGCCCACCGCCGTCGACGTCTACGCCATCGGCGAGTTCACGCGCGACGGCGCGTTCGACTACGCCTGGATCATCAACGCCGAGACGCGCGAGCGTGTGTGGGAGATGGCGCAGGAGAACAGCGACCCGGCGGGCGGTGCGCAGAAGAACCGCCTGGTACGCGAGACGCTGCGACTCCCGGTCGGCCGCTACGCCGCCTACTTCGTCAACGACGACACGCACGATCCCGAAGAATGGAACGCCATGCCGGCGTTCGATCCCGCCTTCTGGGGTCTGACGCTGCGTGTGACCGACCCCGCGGCGCGCGCCGCCGTCAAGCCGTACAACTACGAGCCGGTGCCGGCGGGCCAGACGATCGTCTCCCTGATCGGTGTGGGCGACCGCGAGACGCGCTCGGCGGGCTTCACGCTGCGGCGCGCGATGGACGTACGCATCTACGCGCTGGGCGAGGGCGTGGGTGGGGAAATGGTGGACTACGCCTGGATCGTGGACGCCGTGAATCACCGCCGTATCTGGATGATGCGCTACGAGAACACCGGCCACGCCGGCGGCGCGACCAAGAACCGGGTGTTCGACGGCGCCGTGCGCCTCGAGCCCGGCTCGTACATGGTGCACTACACGAGCGACGGGTCGCATTCGTTCGACGACTGGAATTCGTCGCCGCCCGCCGAAGAACGTTACTGGGGGGTCAGTGTGTTCCCCGCCGCCGGCCGGCTCGATTCCAGCGCCGTGGCGCCGTTCGAGCGGGGGCCCAGCGGCTCCGCCTTGGCGCAGCTCGCGCGCATGGGCGACGGCGAGAACGCCCGGGCGACGTTCACGCTGGAGCATGAGGCGAACGTCCGCATCTACGCGCTCGGTGAGGGCGACGGCCAGATGTTCGACTACGGCTGGATCGAGGAGCAGGCGAGCGGCCGCGTGGTCTGGGAAATGACCTATCGGGTATCCGATCCCGCCGGCGGAGCCCGGAAGAACCGGGTGTTCGAGGGCGTGATTCGCCTGCCCGCCGGGACCTACGAGCTGCGGTACCGCTCAGACGGCTCGCATTCCTACGAGGACTGGAACGACGATCCGCCGGACGATCCCGACGGCTGGGGCATCAGCGTGTTCCGGATGGGGGACCGCTAGTTTAGCTTTTCCCTCCATGAAAATCGCCGTCTGCATCAAGCGCGTCGCCGATTCGGAGGCGCGCGTGAAAATCGCCGCCGATGGGAAGAGGCTCGATGAGGCCGGCGTCAAGTTCGGCATCAATCCGTATGACGAATTCGCCGTGGAAGAAGCGCTCCGCCGCAAGGAAACGGCCGGCGCCGGCGAGGTCGTGGTGTTCAGCCTGGGCCCGGCCGCCGCCCAGGAAACGATCCGTACCGCCCTCGCGATGGGGGCGGATCGTGGCATCCTGCTCCAGACCGACGCCGTTCCCGCCGACGGCTTCGAAACCGCCAAGGCCCTCGCCGCCGAGCTGAAGGACGGGGGGGGCGGCTGGGACCTGATCCTGTTCGGGAAGATGGCCATCGACGATTACAACCATCAGGTCGGGCCCATGGTGGCCGAGCTGCTGGGCCTGCCGTGCGTCACCGCCGTCGCCCATCTGGAGATCGACGGGGCGAAAGGCGTCGCCGAGCGAGAGATCGAAGGGGGCATCGAAGTCGTGGAGTTTCCCCTGCCGGCCGTCATCACCGCCGACAAGGGGCTCAACGAGCCCCGCTATCCCGCGCTGAAGGGCATCATGGCCGCCAAGAGGAAGCCGCTCGAGACGAAGCCCGTCCAGCTCGGCGCCGGGAGCGTCGAAATTCTGTCGCTCGCGCTGCCGCCCGATCGCAAGGAAGGGAAGATCGTGGGCGAGGGGGCCGCCGCGGTGCCCGAGCTGGTGCGGCTGCTGCGCGAAGAGGCGAAGGTCCTGTGAAGGTCCTCGCGGTCTGCGAGCAGCGCGACGGCACGCTGCGAAAAGTCTCGTTCGAGGTCGTGACGGCCGCGCGCCGTCTGGGTGCGGAGGTCGATGCCGTCGTCTGCGCCGCGTCCGGGCCCGAGGGATGCGCGGCGGCGCTCGCCGAGCGGGCGACAGCCGGAGGCCATCGCGCCGTGGTCTTTGCGGCGACCGCCACGGGCAAGGACCTCGCGCCGCGCGTCGCGGCCAAGCTCGGCGTCGGGCTCACCGGCGACGTGACGGACCTCGCCGTGGACGGCGGCGCGATCGTCGCGACTCGCCCGGTCTACGCCGGCAAGGCGCTGCAAAAGGTCCGCATCCTCGGCCAACCCGCCGTGCTGTCGCTCCGCCCCAACGTCTTCACTCCGGACGAGGCGTCTGCCGGCATTACGCCCGAAACCATCCCGGTGCCCGACGGCGGACGCGTCACGGTGCGCGAGATCAAACCCGCGCCGGCCGGCACGCTCGACGTCGCCGAAGCGCAGATCATCATCTCGGGAGGCCGCGGGTTGAAGGAGCCCGCGAACTTCAAAGTGCTCGAGGAGCTGGCGCTCGCGTTCGGCGGGCGGGCGGCGGTCGGCGCGTCGCGCGCCGTCGTGGACGCCGGTTGGCGCGCGCACGGCGATCAGGTCGGCCAGACGGGCAAGACCGTGAGCCCCGGCCTCTATATCGCCGTGGGAATTTCCGGCGCGATTCAGCACCTCGCGGGGATGCGCACGTCCAGGATCATCGTCGCGATCAACAAGGACAAAGACGCCCCGATCTTCAAAGTCGCCGACTACGGCGTGGTGGGCGACTTGTTCGAGATCGTGCCGAAGCTCACCGAGGAGATCCGCAAGCTCCATGGATAGGGGAGCAGGGAGCACGGAGCAGTTCGTTCCGGCGCGGTATCAGGCTCCGCTCCCGCTCGAACAGCTCATTCTCCAGGACGGCGCCCAAGGCGCTGGCGAGCGGATGGAGCTCGACGTGCTGATCGTCGGCGCCGGGCCGGCCGGGCTCGCCTGCGCGATCGAGCTGGCCCGCCTCGCCAAGGCCGGCGGCAAAGAGCTGAACATCGGCGTCCTCGAAAAAGCCGAAGCCCTCGGCGAGCACTCGCTCTCCGGCGCGGTCGTCAATCCCCGGCCATTCCGCGAGCTGTTTCCCGACCTCAAGGATTCCGATTTCCCCTTCCGCGCACCCGTCACCAAAGAGGCGGTCTATCTCCTGACCGGCGGCGGCCAATGGCGCCTGCCGACGCCGCCCTCCATGCGCAATCACGGCAATTACATCGCGTCGTTGTGCGAGATCGTGCGCTGGCTCGGCGGCAAAGCGGAAGAATTGGGCGTCAACATCTTCACCGGGTTCCCGGCCGCGCAGCTCCTGGTGCACGGCCAGGCGGTGACCGGTGTGCGCACTGCCGCGAGCGGTCTCGATCGCGAAGGCGGCCAGACGGCATCCTCCGCCGCCCCCAACGACCTCGTCGCGAAGGTCACGGCGCTCGCCGAAGGCACGCGCGGCCTCCTCGCCCAGGCCTGGATGCAGTGGCAGGGCGTGGGCTCGGAGAATCCCCAAATCTTCGCCCTCGGCGTCAAAGAGCTGTGGGAGACCAAGCGCCCGCTGGACCGGGTGATTCACACCATGGGGTGGCCGCTGCCCGGCGACGCCTTCGGCGGGAGCTTCATGTATCCCCTCGAGCCGAACCTCGTCGCGCTCGGCTTGGTGGTCGGGCTCGATTACCGGGACGCCGAGCTCGATGTGCACGTGCTGCTCCAGCGGCTGAAGCGGCACCCGCTGTTCCGGCCGTATCTCGAGGGCGGCGAGATGGTCGAGTGGGGGGCGAAGACGATCCCCGAGGGCGGGTTCTATTCGCTGCCGGAACGCCGCTGGGGCGAGGGCGTGGTTTTGCTCGGCGACGCCGCCGGGTTCGTCGATGTGCCGTCGCTCAAGGGGATTCATTACGCCATTCAGTCGGGGATCCATGCGGCGCGGGCGATTCACGCCGGCCGGCTCGGCGAATACGATGAGGCGGTGAACCGGTCGTACGTCGTGTCGGACCTCAAGCGCACGCGCAATATGCGCCTGGCGTTCAAGCAGGGATTCGTGCTGGGTGGGGTTCAGGCGGCCCTGATGACGTTGACGCGGGGGGTGTTTCCGGGCTGGAGGTATAAGATGAAGGCGGACGCCGAGCACCCTCGGTCCACCCCGGGCTTGCGCCCGGGGTCAGCCGATGTCCCGGACGGCAAACTCACATTCAGCAAGGTTGATGCGGTGTTCAAGGCGGGGAATGCGACGCGCGATTCGATACCCAGCCATTTGATCGCCAAATCGGCCGTACCGGACGACGTCGCCCGGTTTTACACCCACGTGTGCCCCGCCGGCGTGTACGAGGCCGTCGATGGCGGGCTGCGCATCAACGCGCCGAACTGCGTGGACTGCAAGGCGACGGACGTGCTGGGGCCGCGCTGGACGCCGCGCGAGGGCGGCAGCGGGCCGAAGTACAAGCGGATGTGAAGCTGTTCGCGAAGGGAGGGCGAGCCTCACAGGGCACTACACCCCTCGCGCAGCCTCCGCCAGCCGCTCGTCGGCCGTCAGGATCTGCAACGCGCCGAGCCGGCGGCGAGCGAGCAGGTACGTCGCGAGATGCAGGGCGTCCAGCGTGCGGAGCGGCCGTTGGGGCGCGACCTGACCCGCCAGCGCGCACACCGCCGGTGTCAGCTCCCATAGGTCGCACCGCGCCCACAAGGCATCGATCGCATGCCCGGCGTCGGCGAGTCCCTCCTCGGACGTGCGCCCGGTCGCGCGGAGGCGCAGCAGGGCACGGGCCGCTTCGACCAACGACAGCCGGGACGTCACAAGGGCGGCGGCTTCGGCGATCCGCGCTTCGAGGTCGGGCGTGGTGCCGCTTTCGAGCACGGCCCGCAGGACCGCTGAGGTATCGAGGTAGAGCGCGTCCGCCACGCGTTCAGCCGTCGGCCCGCTCGCGACGCAGCTCGTCGAGCAGTTCGGCGGCGGTGCCGGCCGGCAGCCCGAGTCCGCTCGTCCGCCAGCGCCAGCCGGCCATGGCTGCCACGGCCCGCGTGATGTCCCCGCTTTCCGCGAGCATTTCGAGCGCGGCGGTGAGGCCGGCCGGCGGGAGGGCCTGCCGCCGGGCGGGCCGGAGCTCCGCCACGACCTCGTCGCGCTCGGTCACGAGCACCGTCTCGCCCGCCTTGACGGTGCGCAGGTACTCCGAGAGGCGCGCCTTGAGCCGCTTGACACCCACAGTCTTCATGCGACCAAAGGTAGTCACCGGTGGTCACTATCGCAAGCGGCGCGCCACTGACTTTCGGCGCCGTTCGGGTGTGGTGCGAACGGGCGCAATGTGACGGGTGTCATCTCGTATGGGATAGCACGACGCTGCGGAGGGGGGATGAGCTCCGAGCCGTCGCTTCACGTAGTCGGGCGTGATCAATCAGTGCTCCTTGGGCTGCTCAGGGAACAGCTCGGGGCGCAGACGCACATCCGGCACCATACTGCCTTTCCGCCGTTGCGAACGTTCGGTCCGGAAGACCTGCTCGTCATCGACCTCGACGACCCGTCGCAGATGCCCGATCCCCGCCGGCTGCTCTCGCTCCTCAGCCATCACGATATCTGGCTTGCCTACGGCGATCGCACGATTGCCGCGCGGTGGCTGGACACCATTCATTGGCCGAACCTGTATTTCGTGCATTGCGACGGCATGGACCGAGCGGCCGGGTTGCGAACGCTGGTCTCCTCCGTGCTCCAGCGCGTGGTGGGCCCGACCGCCCAGGATCTCACCAGTCTCGTCCTCGCGCGGGATCCGGGGCTGGCGCCAGCCCGGGAATTGACCCAAGCTGTCTGCGAACGGCCGTGGGACATACGATGGCCCGCGCAGCTCGCCGCCGCGGTCGGCCGACCGCTGCGTGCGATCAAGCGGGCACTCCATCCGCTCGGGTTCAGTCGCGTGGAGCACTTTATCACGTTCGTGCGTTGGGTGGCCTTTGAGCAGCTCGTCGCGGTGCGCCGCCTTAGCGTTTCGCGGGCGAAGCGCCTCGCCGGGATTGCCGACTCCTCCAATCTCCGGCGGCAACTGGCGCGCGTCCGCACGGGATCGCCGCTTGCCGCCCGCAGATTGCAGGCGCACATCGCCGCACTCGCACTCGTTCTAGCGCTGGTAGCCGGCGCGTGCCGAGACAGGGCTGAAGGGCAGAACGCCGAGGCAGCGGAACCCGCGGGGCGGCGCCCCGATTCTGCCATAGCGCTGCCCGTAGTGGGCGCGTTGGTGCGGCGCGGCGACCTCGTCCTGACGATCCGCACGACGGGCGAGGTGCGCGCCGAGCGTCAGGTGCTCCTCAAGAGCGAGACGCAAGGTACGGTCGCCGCGGTGTTGGTGCGTTCTGGGAACCGGGTCGACAGCGGTCAAGTCCTGGTGCGGTTAGATCCGAGGCCTCTAGATCTGGCGGTGCGCGAGGCTGAGGCGCAGCTGGCCGACGCGATGGTCCGCTATGGGGATATTCTGCTCGGAGATGACACCACCTCGAAGGCGCCTGAGGCGCTCGAGCGCCGCCGCAACGCGCGGCTGCGTGCTGGCGTCGGCGGCGCCGAGGCGCGTCTGGAACGGGCGCAGCTGGAACGTGAGGGGGCGACGGTGCGCGCGCCGTTCGGTGGAACCGTCGATCAGATCCAGGTGGTGGCGGGTCAGCAGGTGGCGGCCGGCGATCCGATCGTGATGGTCGTGGATCTGGGCTCGCTGCTGGTGGAAGCGGCCGTATTGGAGCACGATCTGCCCCTGATTCGACGCGGTGCCACGGCGGTAGTGTCCCTGGTGGCCGGGCGGGACCGTTCGTTCGAGGGGCGCGTGACGGTCGTGCTGCCGATCGTCGATACAACCACACGCACGGGCCGGGCGCTGGTGCGCTTACGCTCGTCGGATGGCGTGCTGCGGCCCGGGATGTATGCGGATGTCCGGCTCGAAGCGACGCGACTGTCCGACCGGGTCATTGTCCCTGCTCCCGCGATCATCGAGCGCGATGGGCGGCCGCTGGTGTTTCGGTATCGCGGAGGGAAGGCCGAGTGGGTGTATGTGACGCCGGGGCGGTCCAACGGGCGGGAGACGGAGGTTCTTCCTGACACCGTCGTGGGTCGTACTCCAGTCGCGGTTGGAGACACCGTGTTGATAGAGGGGCATCTCACGCTCACGCACGATGCGCCGGTACGGCTCCTCGCCGAGGAGCAATGAAGGCCGCTTCGGCGGCGGCAGGCGCGCCGGCCCTTCGCGTGCTGGTCGTTGACGAACAGCCCCTGTTCGTCGAAGGACTACGCGCCCGCTGCGAGCGGAACGGGCTCGTCGTTGCTGGCGCCACGTTCCGAGGAGACGAAGGTCGTGCCTTGGCTACGAGTCTGCACCCCGATGTGGCTGTCGTCGCGCTGGTCATGCCGGGTCTCAGCGGTTTGGAGGCTACGCGGCAAATCCCAGGCCGTACGTGTGCTCCCTCGTGGAGGGGGGGCTCCTTCCGATCGTTGAGGCCGAAGGCGCAACGCGAGGGATGCTCAGCCGGCGCGAGGGGCAGGTGCTGCAGCTCATCGCCGAGGGCAAGTCGATCCGCCCAATTGCCACCCTCCTGGGCATCGCCGACAAGACTGCGGAGCACCATCGCGAGCACATTCGCCGGAAGCTTGGAGTTCGTACCACCGCGCATTTGGTGCGCTGGGCCATCCGCATGGAGCTCGTTGTGCCGTAGGTGTTGCGTCCGATCGACATAGGGGGAACCCCCCCTTTCGGGGGTAGATGAACCCATTGCGAAGAGCCCCCGGGCGCAGCGATCATCCCCACGCGGCTTAGGCTCATCGTCGTCCTGCTCCGGTCTTGAGGAACGTTCACTTGACCACAATGCATCCTGATGTGACACCTCGTTCCCTCATGCACAAGACGCGGGCGCGATGTTGCTCGTGGTTTCCAGCGCAGCTTCTCAGCATCCTGCTAATTTGTACTTCCTGTCGTGAAGGTCCTCGCGGAGCGCTCACTCGACCGGGCGGGCCTCCGGACGCGTTGATAATATCTGACGTTACACCTCTCAGTGATGATACCGCACCGATCCTCGGTGTCCCACGCTGGGTATCCATGGATCACCGGGGCCGATACCTGGTCACCGACGAATCGGACAAGAACATCAAGGTCTACGACAGCCGGGGACGCCGTCAGACCGCCATCGGGCGGGTAGCGGCCCAGGCGAATTCAATTCGTTAACCTCCGCCGCGGCGTACCGCGACTCGATCGTCGCCTTCAATTTCATGACGTCACGACTGACGGTTTTCGATTCTCAAGGACGCCCCACGCGCGCCCTCTCCCTCGCGCGCACATCCGCGGCGAGGCCTTTTGAGATTCGGGTCGTGGACGATTCGCTTCTTCTCGTGGTCGGATCACCCATTGGAGCCGATTCCAAGGACCAACTAACTCTCTTGCGGGCCGAAGGATCGATGAAGGCCTCATTTTTCAATAGGCGCCGCTATTACGAAGGCCTCCCTCCCTTAACCCAATACTCTCAAACACTGGCCGACGGGACGGCAGGCTGCGTGTTCGCGTCGTCCTCCCGAGATGACAGCGTGTTCGCGTTCGACTACGAAGGTCGCCTGCTTGCCCACGGACGCTTGGATCTCGGTGGCTCGTTTGTCACCTTGAAGCAACGATTGCGGGAGCACGATGGACAGGTACGGACCGCCGGTGGTGGCTGGGTGTTCGATGGCGATCCCGTGCAGTTGAAGATGGTAGCGATTGGCGGTTGTCGGGCTGTGGTTCAAGTCGCGATCTATCACGCTCAAGGGGGTATTGATCCCCTCGATGGTGGCACCGTCATTCTGCTGCAAGCGGATTCTGGTCGCGTTGAACCAGTCGCGAAAGCCGTAGCGCGAGCCGGTCTGATCGGTCGCGATCGCGAGGGCACACCAGTCTTCCTGCGCTACACGGGGACCGAGAAGGACGCGTACGTGCTGAGCAAACTTGACATCGTGGCATCCCGATCAAGGGAGGATCCGTGAAGCAATTTCACATTGTCGTCACTCTCGTAAGTGCATCCATAGTATCTGCGCTAGCCATCGCATGGGCGTTCCAACTTCCTTCTGGCGGGCCGGAGGAATCGCTTGTTCCAACCGCGTCGGCGGCTGATGGAGGGTCCATGCGCAACTCAGGTACCCTGCGTTTTGCCGGTCGCCTATTAGCTCCTCCCTCATTCCCGTCGCATTCGCCTGGCGGCGGGATCGTTGTACTGCTTTACGCCAAAGACTTCTACGTCTGTGAGGACCTCGGTCGGCAACTTCGGGAGCTGGCAGGTCGTGTGGGCTCCGCAAAGAGATTGACTGTGTGGACCCAGCCCGAAGATGTCGCCGAGATCCGGGCGTAGCCGTCGAGTTCTCCGACTACGAGTGCCCCTATTGTCGACAGGTTCACGCCGAACTCGAGACGCTGATCGCAACCGGACCGTTCAGCCTAGTCTACCGCCATTTCCCCCTGCCGTCGCACCCCGCGGCGCGAGGCGCAGCACGGGCCTCCATCTGCGCCGAAGCGCAGGGCCGATTCCCTGCAATCCATGATCGCCTCTTCGAGACTGTCGAGTGGCAAGCGGATACGAACTGGGTTCGGGAGGGGGTCTTCGCCGGAGTCCCCGACCTCGACGCATTTCGGCGCTGTTTGGGAAGCTCGGCCACGACTGCCCGACTCGCCAAGGATGAGTCCCTTGGCCGTAGCCTCGGTGTAACAGGGACCCCAACGTTCTTCACGCAATCAGCCAAGGGACAAGGAGCGATGCCGGAGGTTGAGCTAAGGCGCTTTCTCAAGATCAAATGACGCCTGGAACCTGACTGATCTTGACCGATAAGGGAGTCGGTGCGGTCAGCCTCGGCCGGCGAGTCTCGGCCTCCGATTGGGCCCGACGCCTCCGAAGTGCGTCGGTCAAGAAGGAAGGCGCGAGGCTCGCCGTGCTGCGTGCGGGGGTGATCATCGAGATACTGGTTCCGGCCGCCGGAGTCTCCGACCCAAATGCCTACTTGAAGGCCGCACGGCGCTGTCGGCTCGTCGACTGCGGTTGTGCCACCATGGCGGCTCGTTCCTGCAATGGCTGCCCCGCACCATAGCCTCCGTTGGGTCTCAGCGCAGAGGCGTGGCATAGCCTGCATGGCTGGCCCTCTTCCTACCGACGTGCAAAGAACAGTCGGAAGCATCCGCGCGCCCGAGCTGCCGCAAGAGGGCGGCGGACAGACGCCATCGGCCGGGACGTCGAGTTTGGGCAGATCGGTGTCGCAAACCGGCCACCAGCACGGGTGTGCGATCAGGGACTGGGCGCCGTCGGACCGATGCTTCGAAACTATTGGCAGTGCAGTCCTTCGGTCGTCATCGCAACAGGATCGACGAAATCCGTTTCGATAGCCAAGACTACCTCTGGGTACGTGTCGTTGATTCTACGCATCGTGTGCATCCGTCCTACGCACACCACATGCCCAAGCTGCGTCCGGTCCGATACCTGTGGGAAATCTTCGATCCCGACGGGAGACTCGTCGGCCGCGTGTCCCTGCCAAACCGTCTTCAGCCGCTCGATTTGGCGGGGGGAGTAGCGTATGGGTTGGTTCAAGGTGAGGACGGGGAACTCAGCATCGGCCGCGTCTCGCTCCCCCACGTCCCGTCTCGGCCATAACGTTGTTCGGACTGCCTGCCGGCCGCAAAACGGTGCTGGGGGCAGCGGTGGGCCGGGGTCCGAAACCGATCCCTGGGGTACGAATCGCCGTGGCGTCACAGCCTGCCGAGCGCGTAGACTCGT
>JAUYMC010000333.1 GCA_030699545.1 Gemmatimonadales bacterium
GACACGGGCGCCGCCCTCGCCACCGTGCACTGCCTGGGGGGCCGCGCGATGCTGGCCGCCGCGGCGCGCGCCGCCGCGGGCGAACTCGACCTCGTCGGCGTGACGGTGTTGACCTCGCACGATGCCGCCGAGCTCGAGCCCGTGTTCGGGCGCGGGGTTCCCGATGTGGGGTTCGAGGCCGAACGGCTCGCGCGGCTGGCGATCTACGCCGGTCTCCGGGGCATCGTGGCCTCCGGTCATGAGCTGGGATTGCTGCGCGAGGCCCTCGGCCAGGACCCGTGGATCGTCGTGCCCGGGGTGCGGCTGCCCGGCGCGCCCCGCGGGGAAGGTGACGATCAGGCGCGCACCATCGCCCCGGCCGAAGCGGTGCGCCGTGGGGCGACCCATCTCGTGGTCGGCCGACCGGTCACCCAGGCGTCCGACCCGGTGGCGGCGTATCAGCGGCTGGTCGAAGCGCTGACTTGAGGGTATGACACGGCGCATGAAGGCGATCCGGTTGGTCGGCGTGGCGCTGCTGGCGCTGATGTACCCTGGCGTGGCGGCCGCTCAGGCGACGCTCCCCGACGCGGCCGAGGGGGCGCGGCGGGCGTGGCTGGCGCACGACCCCCAGGCGCTCGCCGGGCCGAGCTCCAGCCTGGTGCTCCAGATTCCCGGGGCCGACCCCTCGTCCCCCCTGGGGCGCGCGCAGGCGATGGAACTGTTGCGGCGGTATTTCCGGGTCGCCGAGGAGCGCGGCCTGGACATCACGGCGCTGCGGGAAGTGGAGCCGGGGAAGGGCTTCGTGGAGCTCACGCGGCGCTACGTGGTCGCGGGGACGTCGGAGCTGCGACACGAGACGCTGTTTTTGGGGTTTCGACTGGTCAACGGCGAATGGCGGCTGGTCGAGTTGCGGAGCGCGCCGTAGTAGCCTAATCCCGCCCCTTGCGTGAAGTTACGGGCCCGTCTATAGTTCAAGACTCAACCAGAAATTTTTCTTGGAGAGCCCGTTGAAGGTACGCACCAGCGTGCGCCCGATTTGCGAGCATTGTAAAGTCGTCACGCGCCGGGGCGTCATTCGCGTGATCTGTAAGCGCAACCCCAAGCATAAACAGCGGCAGGGTTAGGCATGGCACGTATTGCAGGCGTGGATTTACCGCGCGATAAAAAGATCCAGTACGCTCTTCCCTACATCTTCGGCATCGGGCCCAGCAACGCCAAGCGCATTCTCGCGGAGACCGGCGTCAGTCCGGACGCGCGCGTGCGCGATTTGCGCGATGCGGAAGTCGCCCGGCTGCGGCAGGTGATCGAGCGGGACTACAAGGTTGAAGGCGCGCTGCGGACCGAAGTCGCGATGAACATCAAGCGGTTGATGGACATCGGGACCTACCGTGGCGGGCGCCATCGGAGAAATCTCCCGGTGCGCGGCCAGCGCACGCACACCAATGCGCGCACCAAGAAGGGGCCGCGGCGCGCGATCGCGGGCAAGAAGAAACCCGCGCTCAAAAAGTAAGGACTCATGGTTCAGCCGAAGACGACGAGCGCCAAGCGCACGAAAAAAGTGGTCGAGTCGGAAGGCGTCGCGCATATCACCGCGACGTTCAACAACACGCTCATCACGATCACCGACCTGCACGGCAACGCCGTCACGTGGGGATCGTCGGGCAAGGCCGGCTTCAAGGGCTCCAAGAAGTCCACGCCGTTCGCCGCCACCGTCGCCGCCGAGCAGGCGGCGCGCGAGGCGCTGAACCTCGGCGTGAAACGCGTGCACGTGCGCGTGCAGGGTCCCGGCTCGGGGCGCGAGTCCGCGATTCAGGCGCTCGCCAGCGCCGGGCTGCAGATCCGCTCGATCCGCGACGTCACGCCGATCCCCCACAATGGGTGTCGCCCGCCCAAGAAGCGGCGGGTCTGATCCATGGCGCGCTATACGGGACCGGTTTGCAAGTTGTGCCGCCGCGAGGTCACCAAGCTGTTCCTGAAGGGCACGCGCTGTCTGACCGAGAAGTGCGCCGTCGATCGCCGCTCCTACCCGCCCGGCCAGCACGGCCAGTCGACGGGGCGGCGCCGCAAGGCCTCGGAGTACGCCAAGCAGCTGCGCGAGAAGCAGAAGGTGAAGCGGATTTACGGGCTGTCCGAGCAGCAGTTCCGCAATCTGTTCGAGCGGGTGCTGAAGGAGCCCGGGGTGACGGGCGAGGCGCTGCTCGTCGCGCTCGAGACGCGGCTCGACAATCTGGTGTACCGCATGGGCTTTGCGACCTCGCGCAAGCAGGCGCGCCAGCTCGTGCGCCATCGCCACATCCTCGTGAACGGTCGGCTCGTGGACATTCCGTCGTTTCACGTCCGCGCGGGGGATGAAGTGAAGGTCGCCGACGCGAGCCGCGAGCTCGTGCTGGTGAAGGTTGCGCTGGAGCAGTTCGGCCGCGGCCAACCGGTTTCGTGGATCCAGGTGGACACTGACAAAGTGCTGGGCAGGATGACCGAGCGGCCGACCCGCGACGCCATCCCGATCGCGGCGCAAGAACAGTTAATCGTCGAGCTCTATTCCAAGTGATCAATACTCTCGATGTGACGGGTCTGGTTCGCCCCCACCTGGTCGAAATGACCAAGCGGGAGGACAATCCCAACGCCGCCGAATTCCGGCTGCAGCCGCTGGAGCGGGGCTACGGGTATACGCTGGGCAATTCGCTGCGCCGGCTGCTGCTCTCGTCGCTGCGCGGCGCCGCCGTCTGGGCGTTCCGTATCGACGGCGTGGTGCACGAACATCAGACCATCCCCGGGGTGGTGGAAGACGTGCATCAGATCATCCAGCGGCTGAAGCAGCTGACGCTGGTGCTGGCGCCCGACGTGGACGAGGCGGTGCTGCGCTTCAAGGTCGAGCGCGCCGGCCCGGTCTACGCGCGCGACCTCGAGCAGCACGGCTCGGCGCAGATCGTGAACCCCGACCAGCTGATGTTCACCGTCCAGGACGACCGCGACATCTCGGGCGAGCTGTACGTGAACAAGGGCCGCGGCTACGTCGAAGCCGAGCAGCATCCGGTCGACCGGACGATGCCGGTGGACGTCGTGCGGATCGATTCGATCTACAATCCCGTGCGCCGCGCCAACTTCACGGTGGCGGAAACGCGCGTCGGCCAGCGCACCGACTACGACCGCCTGACGCTCACGGTCGAGACCAACGGCACGATTTCCCCCGAAGACGCCGTCGCCTACGCCGCCGCACTCGCGCAGGAGCATTTCCGCTTCTTCGTGGACTTCGGCAAGGTCCCCGTCGTCTCGGGCGAGCCGACCGGCAACGGCGGCACCGAGGGGAACCGGCTGCGCGACGTGCTCGGCCGCGCCATCGACGAGGCGGGCCTGTCGGTGCGGTCGATCAATTCGCTGAAGAACTCCAACATCCGCACCATCGGCGACCTCGTCCGATATCGCGAGGAAGACCTGCTGAAGGTCAAGAACGTCGGGGAGAAGGCGTTGGGGGAGATCGCCGAGCTGCTGCGGCGCGAAGGGCTGAACTTCGGCATGGAGCTCGAGGAGAGCGACGGCGAGATTCGCATCGTCGATCCCGGCACCGCCCCCCAGGCGCAGCTCACCGCCGGCGAGGACGAGTAGATGCGGCACCGCGCCAAGGGCCGCCAGCTGTCGCGCACGGCGAGCCACCGCAAGGCGACGCTCAACAACCTCGCCTTGAGCCTCTTTGAGCACGGCGGGATCCGGACGACCCTCGCCAAGGCGAAGGAGCTGCGCCCGTTCGCCGAGCGGTTGATCACGCTCGCGCGCCGCGGCGATCTCCACGCGCGCCGGCTGGTCGAGCGCCGGATCAAGGACAAGAGCGTCACCACCAAGCTGTTCGCCGAGATCGGCAAGCGCTTCGCGGCGCGGCCGGGCGGCTACACGCGCATCATCAAGCTGGGCCATCGCGTCGGCGACGGCGCCGACGTGGCCCGGATCGAATTGCTGAGTGAGTAACGAAGCAGACGCGGCCTGGCTGGCAGCATCGAGGGGACCCGCGCGGTCCCCTTTTTCGTGGGGGCTAGGACGCCTTCGCGACCTTGTTGGACTTGAGGCACCGGGTGCACACCCGGATGCGCCGCACCGAGCCGTTTACGACCGTGCGCGCACGCTGCAGGTTGGGGTACCAGCGGCGGTTCGTCTTGTTGTTGGCGTGGCTGACGTTGTGCCCCGTGATGGGCCCCTTGCCGCAAATCTCACACACCCGAGCCATAGGCCGTCCGACCGAAAATGAGTGAATCAGGCGCCGCAAAGAGGCCTAAACCTAAACCGGGCACCGGGAAGCGGCAACCCCGCGCCGTCATCACCGGCGTCACCGGCCAGGATGGCTCCTACCTCGCCGAGCTGCTGCTCGAGAAGGGCTACGAGGTCATCGGCGTCGTGCGCCGCACCTCGCACGATTCCTACGAGCGCATCGGGCACCTGCTCGACCGGGTGCAGGTCGTCGCCGCCGATCTCCTCGACCAGCATTCGCTGACCACCGTGATCCGCGATGCCCAGCCGGATGAAGTGTACAACCTGGCGGCGCAGAGCTTCGTCCCGACGTCCTGGACCCAGCCCGTGCTGACGGGCGAGTTCACCGCGCTGGGCGTCACGCGCCTCCTCGAGGCGATCCGGCTGGCCCATCCCACGGCGCGATTCTATCAGGCCAGCTCGTCGGAGATGTTCGGCAAGGCGCTCGAGACGCCGCAGCGCGAGAGCACGCCCTTCTACCCGCGCTCGCCGTACGGTGTCGCGAAGGTCTATGGCCACTGGATCACGGTGAACTATCGCGAGTCCTACGGCATGTTCGCGGTGAGCGGCATTCTGTTCAATCACGAATCGCCGCGCCGCGGCCTGGAGTTCGTGACGCGCAAAGTCACCGACGCCGTGGCGCGTATCAAGCGCGGCAAGGCCACCGAGCTGCGCCTCGGCAACCTCGACGCGGGCCGCGACTGGGGCTTCGCCGGCGACTACGTGGACGCCATGTGGCGCATGCTGCAGCAGGACGAGCCGCGCGACTACGTCATCGGGACGGGCGAAACGCACACGGTCCGCGAGCTCTGCCAGGTCGCGTTCGCGCATGCCGGGCTCGACTGGCAGCAGTACGTGCAGCTGGACCCGCGCTTCGTGCGCCCCGCCGAGGTGGACGTCCTGCTCGCCGATGCGAGCCAAGCCCGCCGCGCGCTCGGCTGGGCTCCCCACGTCACCTTCGAACAGCTGGTGAAGATGATGGTGGACGCCGACCTGACGCGGCACGCGTGAGAGTGCTGGTTACGGGGGCCGACGGATTCGTCGGCCGCTGGCTGATCCGCCGCCTGCTCGACGACGGCCGCGACGTGTACGGCGCGGTCCGCCCCGCCGAGCCGCCGCGCGACGACGGGCTCACCGCCGACGAGCGCGCCCGCGTGCGCTGGCTGCCGCTCGAAATCACGGATGGCGACTCGGTGCGGCGCTGCGTGGACCTGCCGTACGATGCCGTGGTGCATCTCGCGGCCGTGGCCTCGGGGGCGGCGGCGCTGCGCGATCCGGGAACGGCCTGGATCGTGAACGCGGCGGGGACGGCGCGGCTCGTGCACGTCCTGGCGGAAGCGCGGCGCAGAGACCGCGCGGACCCCGTGGTGCTGATCGTGTCGACGGGCGAAGTCTATGGGCGGGGGCAGGGGACGGCGCTGCGCCGCGAGACCGATCCTGTCGCCCCCTGCTCGCCGTACGCCGCGAGCAAGCTGGGCGCCGAAGCAGCCGCGCTCGAGGCGTGGCGGCGGGCGGGCCTGCGCGTGATCGTCGCGCGGGCCTTCGCGCACAGCGGCCCCGGTCAGGAAACGAGCTTCGTCATTCCGGCGTTCGCCGAGCGGCTGCAGTTCGCCAAGCGGATCGGCGCGCCGGTGGTCAAGGTCGGCAACCTCGAGCCGGTCCGCGACCTGCTGCACGTGCGAGACGTGGTCGAGGCGTATGTGCGCCTGCTCACCGCGGGCCAAGCGGGCGAGATCTACAACGTCGCGTCCGGAGAAGGGCTCCCCCTGTCCGACGTGCTCTTCAAGATGGGCGACGTGCTGGGGATCCGTCCCATTCCGGAAGCCGACCCCGACCTGCTGCGGCCGGCGGACATTCCCCATCTGGTGGGTGATCCCGCCAAGCTGCGGGCCGCGACGGGGTGGCGGCCGCGGCACACGCTGGTCGACACCCTGCGCGACGTGCTCCATGCCCAAGCGCACTGACCTCCACCGCATCCTGCTGCTCGGCTCCGGTCCCATCGTGATCGGGCAGGGGGCGGAGTTCGACTACTCCGGCACGCAGGCG
>JAUYMC010000342.1 GCA_030699545.1 Gemmatimonadales bacterium
ATCGTGAGGAACGATGGCGCGTGCGCGGCCGAGGTGAACGCCACGGGGTCTCCCTTGTAGGGCTGGACGAAGCCGTAGAACGGCGGCCAGTCCAGGTCCTCGAGGGAGCGCCCGGGCGTGCCCCGGTCGCAGAGGAAGTGCGTGGGCCGGATCTCGCATCCGGCGAAGTCCTCGAGCTGCCGCAGGTCGTCCTGCCACGCAGTCGAATAGAACTCCACCCAGGACGTCGAGCCGGTGTCGATCGCGACCACGCGGTCGCCCTGCTTGATCTCGTGCAGGTCGTAGTCGTAGGACTGGAAGAACTCCTGCTCCCACTCGGCGCGCGTGTGGATGTTGTCCAGCACGCCGACGTGGGACAGGTACGCAATCCAGTCGATGTAGCGCATGAAGCGGACCCGGAACTTGCCGGTTCCTTGCATGCGTCACACTCCTTTCTGCGGGTGCCGGTTTTTCAAGCCGGCGGGCACCCGCGGGTGCCGGCGACCGCCGCGCGGGCGGCGGTTTCGAACCCCAGGCCGTAACGCCCCGGGGCCTGCCCTGGAAGCGCGCCACGGTGTCGTGGCGGCCAGGGCCTTGATGCTCAGGCCTTCGCGGCCTGCGCGCGGGAGAGTCCGCGGATCTGGAACCGGTACGGCTCCAGCCGCTGGGCGAACAGCAGGGCGGTCTCGTAGGAGACGCGGAGCGAGAGCTTGCCCTCGAGCCCCTGGGCGTTGAACTTGTCGCTCGCCTCGATCGAGACGGGCTCCGCGCCCAGGCGCCGCACCAGCAGCGCCAGCGCGACGTTCTCGGTCTTGGCGATCTCGCCCATCGGGAACTCGAGCCGCACCTCGCGCTCCGCATCCGGCTGGGCGCTGGGTTCGTAGCCCCGCGACCGCCACTCCTTGCGGAACCGCCCCAGGTCCGCCTGCTGCTCCTTCGTGAGCATGGTTCTCCTTCTGCCCGTGCCGGCTTGTTCAAGCTGGCGTGCGACACAGGCGGTGCCAGCAACCCTGGCCGGAGTCGTCCTCGCCGAGGGCCGCCGGCCAAACGCCGGTCACCTGGAGAGTCGTCCTCATGGGCCGAGGGTTTCGCGACCCGTCGCCGCGCCCTACGCCCGCACGAGGGCGGGCGCAGGGCGAGACGTAGCGGGCCGCACGGTCTTCACGAAGTCGCGGATCGCGACCGTCGTGAAGGGAATGAGATGGAACGGCCGGTGGAACCGCGCCTCGATCTCATCGAGGCTGCCGCCCTCGCGGCACGCGGGGCACCGGAACCCGTACCCGCCCCGGTAGCTTTCGCTCGGCCACACGTCCCCGTCCTTGGCCGGTTCGCGGCACTTGGGGCAGAACCCCAGCACCGCCGACCAGGGGATGGTGGCGTTGAGCCCGCGCGAGTAGACCCCCGCGGGGGGATGCCACTCGCGCCACTTCCGGGCGTCTTGGGAGTCGGCGTCGCACGCGTCGCGGATCTCCTGCTCGAGCTTCGAGCGTTGCTCCACGACACGCACGCGCACCCACTCCTCCCGCTCGTGGTCGTCGTTCACGCGCTGCTCGAGGGTCTCTTCGTAGCGAGAGTTGGCCCCTTCGGGGTCACCCCCCTCGGTCTCCTGGTCGTACCGCGTCGCCTGTTGCGAGGCGATCTCCTCGCAGTGCTTGATCCAGGCGTGCCGCAGGTGCGGCCAGTTGTCCTCCTCGAGCAGCTCGTCGACCGTGCGCTGCACGTAGTAGTCCAGGAAGTTCCTGTGACCCAGCAGCGCGTCCGCGAACGTGTGGTAGGCCCCGGCGATCCCCTGATACTGGTACTTGGGGGCCGTTCCATCTCGGATAGCCTGTTTCCAGGCCGTCTCGTCGAAGCCCATCGTGGGCCTCCTTTCTGCCTGCTACTTGGCCGCGCGCCACTACGGCGCGCGTTCACCCGGCCAGGACTGTGACCGGGCAGGCTTCGGCGGGGAGGCGGCCCGCGCGTGCGGGCCGCCGGCGAATCAGTGGACCACGACAAGGCGCGCAGCCCCGTCGTGGGCGTCGTTGACGAACAACATCGCGCTTCGGTTGCTGATCAGCGTGCGCATGTTGGGCGCGCGTCCGTTGGGGAGTCCCCAACGGCGAAGCGCGGCCCCCGGCGCACGCTGCCGCAGCACCGCGAGCTTCACGCACGGCACGTTGAGGTGCCGCGCGAGGTCGCGTCCGAAGCGGCGCATCTCGTCGATCGACGCCAAGTGTCCCTCTGGCTTCGGGATCTCGACGATCCCTTGCATGTCGATCCTCTCTGCCTGCTACTTGGCCGCGCGGCACCATGCCGCGCGTTCACCCGGCCCCGACACTGACAGGGCAGGCTTGGCCGGGAAGCGACCCGCGCGTGCGGGCCGCCGGCGAACCGGAACCGTTCGGACTACGCGGCCGGTGCGGCCACGTCGTCCGGTTGGGGAGACGGCTTCGTGACCCTGGCGGCCGCGTCCTCGCGCTTCTGTTTCAAGCGCGCGTTCGCATCCACCGCGGTCTCGTGCGCGTCCTCCCGCAGCGTCACCGGCATGATGACGCCGATCCCCTGCCACCCCTCCGGCTCGAGGCGCCGCGCTCGGCGCTTCGTCACCGGGGTCTTCTCGTCTCCCGCCAGCATGACCGCGGCGCCGTCTTCCGCGAAGACGCACAGCACCATGGTCTCGTGGTCGCCGATCGCCTTGGCGAGATCGGCGACGTAGCGGGGATCGAAGCAGGCGGCCACCGTGGGCTGCCGGTCCTCCCACTCGGGGATCACGCCCGCGAACTCGGGGTACTGCCCCGACACGAGCGTGTCCGGGATCACGGTGCGGCTCGAGCTGCCATAGGGCACCTCGCGCTTCACCGCGAACCGGACAGTCCCCTGCTGGATGACCGTCAGCTCGACGTGGTTCACGCCGGCCTCGAGCTTCCTCGGGAGCGTCTTGAAGACCTCCAGAGGCAGCAGGATCAGGTCCTTGTGCCGGTGCCCGCGGAAGTTGTTCCCGTAGGGCCCCGGCTCGCCGTTGGGATCGACGGCCTGGAGCGGCAGCATCGTCAGGATCTTGCCGTCTGTCGCCACCAGGCCCGGCACGTCCGGCAGCAGCGCCACCGCGTTGAGCACGTAGCGGGTCTTCTCCGTTGCCGCCGACCGCCAGATGTTCCGGTGGTGGGGAAACAGCGCGAAGGGTCCCGCGATCACCTGCTCGACCGCGGAGGGCGCCGCGGCCTCCGCCGCCGGCGTCTCGTCGATCGTCTTGCTTTGGTCGCTCTTGCGGCGTCCCATGGACGCCTCCTTTCGCCTGCTACTTGGCCGTCCCGCACCATGCGGGACGTTCACCCGGCCCCGACACTGACAGGGCAGGCTTCGGCCGGGAACCGGCGACCCCACAAGGGCCGCCGGTGGAGGTGGTCCTCTGGCCTCCTATGGCAGAACGCGCTGCGGCTGGTTCTGGCCTCCACCCCCGGACGGCTGATTTCCCTGCCCGTTCCCGTTGCCGTAGGGCGGCTGGCCCTGGCCCCCGTGCTGACCATGCCGGTGCTTGTCGCGCCGGTGATGGTCGTTCGGGTGCCGGTGCCGCTCGTCGGGCAACGGGTCGGGCGGGATGAGCCGCCGGAAACGGTAGGCCATGTCCAGGGCGTACGCCCCGACCAACAAGGCCAGGAGGACCAGCTGGATGGTATCCATGTTGACCTCCTTCTACTAGTATATACGCGCATGAAGGCCAAAAACATGCTTTCTGGGGCCAATAAAGACATCAAGCGCCGATTCGTCGCTAAGACTAAGCGCGTTGGAAGATGCCTGATGTGGACCGGCGCGCGCGATTCAAATGGGTACGGAATCGCGTGGTTCCGCAACCGAAAGATAGGAGCTCACAGGCTCGCCAGGATCTTATGGTCTGGTCCAATCCCCAAGCGCCTGGTCATCGACCATCTGTGTCGTGTTCCGCCCTGCGTTGATCCTGATCATCTTCGTGTAACAACGCACCAGGCAAACATCCTGGCGGGCATCGGCGTAGCCGCAAGGTACGCCAAGAGAACCGAATGCCCTCAAGGGCATTCATGGTCTTCCTATCGAATCCCGATGACAGGCAGAAAGACTAGGCGTTGTTACAGATGCGAGTATTGGGCCAGGATGGATCGCGACGCCAAGCGTCGCGCGGGAACTCGCTAGAAATCCTACGCCGGCGGCGTCGGCAGCGCGGCCGCGGCCACCGCCACGGGCAGCTCCCGGTCGATGTCGTGCCGCCGGCAGAACCCGTAGAGGGTCTGCGACCAGGGCTGGCGGTCGGCCAGCCACTCGGCCAGGTCCAGGAAGCACTCGGCCTGCAGGCCCCGCAGCGTGGGCTCGAGCGCGATCCACTGGCACTGGACCCGCACGAGCGCCACGGCGGCCAGGCGATCGAGGTCGTCGCTCGATCGCGCGGAGAGGATCTGTAGGTGGCCGCCCTCGCGCTCGATCCACGACGCGGCCGTGGCGCGGTGTCGGAACCCGAGCAGCGCGAACCGGCTGGTGCGGCCGTCGAGCACGATGCCGCTGGCGAGCTGGGCCTCGGGCAGCCGACGCGCGCCCTTGCGGTTCGCCAGCACGTAGAAGGGCAGCGTGACCTGGACGCGCGCCACAGCGCGCTCAGGCGAACGTGCGGCGGTACTTCCCGCCCACCTTGGTCTCGTAGCCGAGGTGGCGCTGATCCCCGCAGCTCGTGCAGCGGCGTCGCAGCTCGTTGCCTTCGTCGAGGATCAGGAACCGGAACCCGCCGCAGCTCCGGCACACCAGCATGGCCGGGTTGGCGCGCTGGGCCATGAGCGCCGGGATCTGGGCGGCGAACAGCGGGCGCTCGGGCCCCCCCGAGTTGGTCATGAGCAACACGAGCTGGTCCTGCCCGTGGCACACGATGCAGTGGCTCGTCACCGGCGTCTGGTTGGTCGTGGGGTGGCGCTGCCCGAACAACAGCTCGAACTGGTTGTTCTGGCACTCGATGACCGGGATCATCGGTTGCCCGACCGCGGCGCCGGGCAGCTGGCGCCCGCACTTGAACCGACGCGCTTCCGTGCGCTCGTCGGCGGGGCCGTAGAGGCTCACGCGGTCGCGTCCCTCGACGTGGTCGGCAGCGGCACCGGGATCTCGCCGCCATGGCGCGCCCGCGTCGCCGCGGCCCACGCGCGGCCGTCGGTCACGATCTCGGTCGAGTCGGGCGGATGCGTGGCGCCGCAGCGCGTGCACGTCGCGGTGTAGGCCACCTGGTTCTCACCCAGCTGTGTCGGCGGGATCAGCTTCAACTCGATCGGCTGCTTCGTGCCGCCGCACGTCGCCGAGTGGCAGATCTTGGAGAGCTTGGCCACGGCGCTACGCCTCGCCGCCCCCGCTGCCGGGCGGCCCGCCGGCGCGATCCGGGTTCAGCAGGCCGTCGCCGGGCGTGTCGGCGCCCGGCACGCCCGCGTCCACCGGCGTCGTGACGCGCTGCAGCGTCTGCTCGAGCTGGTCGGCGTTGGCGAGCCCCCGCGCGATGTACTCGAGCAGGTCGAGCTGCGCGTCGAAGTCGTCCTGCGCCTCGTTGAGCTCCTCGACCGAGTCGTTGACCGACTCGACCAGGTCGCCCACGACGTCGCCGTGCAGACGGCGGATCCGGCGCTGCGCGTCGACCGGGATCACCGCCTCGATCACGGGACAGGACTCGCCCTCTTCGCCCGCCCACTCGATCGCGCGCCGGTACGTCTCGATCGCTTTGAGCAGCTGCTTGCCGTTCATCAGGTCGTGGCCTCCCTCGGGAAGCGTCGTGGACGTCGATGGAAAGACCGTGGCGGCGGGAGCGGCGTGCGGGTGGACCTACGGGTTGTCGTCCGCAGGCCCGGCAGGGCTGGCCAGCCCGACAGCCTGCGTCTCGGCAGTCGCCATGGCGACGCACCGACAGGCCGTCTTGCGAGTCGAGTACGCGGCGCGCCCACGGCGCGCCGGAGGCACCGCCCTTTCGTGCGGCGCCGGATGCACGGTCACGCTCCCGTTCGCCACGATCACGGGGGCGATGGTAGGGCGTCCCGTCCGCGCGTCAAGCGCGAATCGGCGATCAGGCCGGCGGCGCCGGCGCGTCGTCCACGTCGAGGATCGGCGCGTCGGGCGGCAGGTCGGCCAGCGG
>JAUYMC010000343.1 GCA_030699545.1 Gemmatimonadales bacterium
GGGACGCGCGTGACGACGGGTTTCGACGCGGGCGTCGAACAGCTACGCGAGTATTTCGCCGGCGCGCGCCGGGAGTTCGACCTGGCGCTGCGGCCGGCGGGCTCTCCCTTCCAGCAGCAGGTGTGGAATCTGGTGCGGCGCATTCCGTACGGCGAGACACGATCGTACGGGCAGCTCGCGGCGCAGCTCGGCGATCCCGCCAAGTCCCGCGCGGTGGGCGCCGCGAACGGTCAGAATCCGCTGCCGATCATCGTCCCCTGCCATCGCGTGATCGGCGCCGACGGCCGGCTCACCGGCTACGGGGGCGGACTCGACCGCAAACGCGTCCTGCTGGGCCTCGAGCGGTCGGCAGTGTTGATCCCATGAAGCACATCGTGGGCTTTCATCAGGACGAGCGCGGGGAGTGGATCGCCGAGCTCGAGTGTGGGCACGCGCGGCATATTCGGCACGAGCCGCCCTGGCGGAGCAGTGACTGGGTCACAACGCCCGCCGGCCGCGCGGGCCGGCTCGGGACCGAGCTCCGCTGCCTGCGCTGTCATCCCTGACCGGAGTCCCTTCAATGGACGCATTCTTGACATGACCGGCGATCTCGTCATGCTGGCCGCCGGCGTGGTGGTCGGGCTGCTCCTGGCCGTCATCTGGGTGCTGATCTGGAAAGCGCGCTACACGGCGGCGATCCGGGTGGACGCCGTCCTGCGCAGCCAAGCGGTGACGGCGGGGAAGGTGCACGAGCAGATCGTGCCGTACCTTCCCGGCTTCCCCTACAATCCGAAGGACGTGCGCTTTCTCGGCAGCCCCGTCGATCTCGTCGTGTTCGACGGGCTCGCCGAGGGTGAGCTGCGCGGCATCATCTTCGTGGAAGTGAAAACGGGACGGGCCGTGCTCAGCGGGCGGGAGCGCCGCGTGCGCACCGTGGTCGAGGCCCGCGCCGTGGAGTGGGCCGAGCTGCGGGTGGCCTGAGCGTGCGGTTTCTGCCGCGGCTGTTCGCCAACAACCGCGCCTGGGCCGCGGACCGCACGGCCAAAGACCCGGCCTTCTTCGAGCGGCTGTGCGCCATCCAGCGGCCCGAATATCTCTGGATCGGCTGCGCCGACAGCCGCGTCCCCGCCAACGAGATCGTGGGCCTCGCGCCCGGCGAGATGTTCGTCCACCGCAACGTGGCGAACATCGTGCGCGTGGACGACCGGAACTGCCTCTCCGTGTTGCAGTACGGCATCGATACCCTCGGCATCTCGCAGGTGATCGTCTGCGGTCATTATCAATGCGGCGGCGTGCAAACGGCCTTCGGACCGCACACGCACCAGCCGCTCGAAGGGTGGATCGAGCAGATCCGGGCGCTGCGGCACGCGCACGCCGCCGAGCTCGACCGGCTCTCGGACGACGCCGAGCGCTGGCACCGGCTGTGCGAGTTGAACGTCGGGGCGCAGGTCCGCACCCTGAACGGGCTGCCGATCGTCGTGGAGGCGCGCGGCCGGGGGCAGGTGGTGCATATCCACGGCTGGATGTACGACCTGCGGGATGGACTGCTGCGCGATTTGGAGGTCAGCGAGGACTGAGCGCGGCGCTGGCAAAACGCCGCACGATCTCGCCCGCCGGCTCGATCGCGTGAATCCCCGCCACGCTCTTCCCAGCCTGCCAGTAATCCTTCGACGTCTTCTCCTCGGCGCCTCCCGCGAGCGACGCGCGCTTGAGCTGCCACGCCGAGCGCAGCGCATAGAGGGTGCGCATCCAGTGCTTGGTCTTGCGGCCACGCAGCAGCCAACGGGCGATCGGTCCCGCCTTGGTGCCGATCCGGTCCACATAGGGTGTCCGGATCACGGCGAGCGGCACGCCGGTGACTCGCTCCGTGAGCACGATGTCCCGCTCGGTGGCGGCAACAATCGCCCGCTTATAGTCCTCATGCGCGCCGCACTCGGCGGTCGCGATGAAGCGCGTGCCGAGCTGGGCGCCCGCGTAGCCCATCCGCAGCGCTTCGACGAAGCCGCGCTCATCGCCGATGCCGCCCGCGCAGACCAGCGGCACCCCGAGATCGGCGAGTTGCGCGTAGAGGGCCGCGGCGCTGTGCGGGCCGGCGTGGCCCCCCGCCCGGTCATTCACCGCGATCAGCCCGTGCACGCCGCCCGCCAACCCCTTCTCGGCCCACTTCCGCTCCGTCACATCGTGATAGACGACCCCGCCGAGCGGTGCCGCGCGCTCGACGACCCACCGCGGATTGCCGAGCGACGTGACGAAGAACCGGACGCCTTCCTCGAGGGCGATGTCGAGCCAGCGCTCCATGCGCTCGAGGTAGAGTTTCGAGCTGCGCTCGATCAGCACGTTCATGCCGATGGGCTTGTCCGTCAGCCGACGGATCAGCCGCAGGCCTTCCCGGACGTCGTGTCCGTAGACGTACGTCATCGACAGCGGCTGCACGACGCCGATGCCGCCTGCCGCCGAGACGGCGGCGACCAGCTCGGGATTGGAGCAGGGGTACATCGCGCCGCAGATGAGCGGCACCTCGATTCCGAGCTGCCGGGTGAGCGGCGTCTCCAAGCTCATCGGAGAGGGGGCCGGAGCCGCCAGCGGGCACTCGCGCGGGCCACGACCTCGCCCTGCGGATCGGTGATCGTGACGGCCGCCTCCTGCTCCCGCTCACCGGTCACGTCGGCGACGGGCACGCGACACTCCGCCCCGAGGCGGCCGCGCGCCTTCTTCACGTATTCGATCGTAAAGCCGGTCACGATCCCTTGGACGCCGGGCGGCAGGGCGGTGAGGGTCGCGAGCCCGCTCGCCAGCTCGGCGAAGTTGGCCAGCGCCATCGCGTGCACCGACGCGAGGTGGTTCCTGACCCGGCGGCGGTCCACGAGCGAGGCGCGGCACCACCCCGGCTCCAGCTCCTCGACGCGGGCGCCGAGCGTGCCGGTGTAGGGGGTCCTGCGGCCCACGAGCCAGCTAAAGAGCGTCTTGCCGGCGGGAAGGGGGGCGAGCCGCCGCCAGAGGCGCAGCAGCCGCTCGCCGGGCGCGGCCAGGGATGAGGGCACGACCGAATCTAGCGTAGTTTGAGGGATGGCACGGGCGCCGCAGG
>JAUYMC010000347.1 GCA_030699545.1 Gemmatimonadales bacterium
GCGCCGCCGCCGCACCGCGGCCGAAGTTGCCGCGGCGGACGCCGCCGCCGCCGAAGTCGCCGCCGCGGAGGCCGCCGAGGCCGAAATCGCGCGCGCCGCGCTGGAAGCCGCGGCCCGCGAGCAGGGCGAGGAGCGGCCCGCCGCCTCGCTCGAGGAACGCGCCGCAGCGTTGTTCAAGGATCTCGCGCCCGCTGAGCCGGCGGATGCACCGGCCGTGACGGCCTCGGCGGCGCCTGCGGCGCCCCCCTCCCCCCCAGGCCCAGCTCCGGCACCTCCCCTCTCCGCGCGACCGTTCATCCCGACGCCCGTGCGCCCGCGTCCCGTCGCGCGCGGCACCCCGTCCGGCGGGCCGCCCGTGCCGCCCCGTCCGGTCGCCTCCGCGGCGCCCGGGGCGTTGCCGATGGACGAGCGGCGCCGCGACAAGGGCAAGAAGCGCAAGAAAGGGAAGAAGTCGCTCGTCGATCAAGAAGCGGTGGCGCAGAACATTTCGCGCACCCTGGCGACGATCAAGGGGCCGGTCGGCCGCAAGGGCGTGCACCGGCGCGAGGAGGGGCCGAGCTTCCGGGAAGTGCAGGAGGAGAAGCGTCGCGAAGAGAAGGAGCGGGAGAAGACCCTCGTCCGGGTGACCGAGTTCATCACGGTCTCCGAGCTCGCGAACATTCTCAAGGTCCCGCCCACGCAGATCGTCACCTTCGCCTTCAAGGAGCTGGGGCAGATGGTGACGATCAATCAGCGGCTCGATTTCGACATGATCGAGCTGATCGCGTCGGCGTTCGGCTTCCAGGCGGTGCGCGAAGAGGAGTACGCCACCACGCAGGCGGAAGAAACGACGGACGCCGCCGAGACGCTGCAGCCGCGGGCGCCCGTGGTCACGATCATGGGCCACGTCGACCACGGCAAGACCTCGCTGCTCGACTACGTCCGCAAGACCAACGTGGTCGCGGGCGAAGCGGGCGGCATCACGCAGCACATCGGCGCCTACCAGGTGACGCTCAAGGACGGCCGCCACATCACGTTTCTCGATACGCCGGGCCACGAGGCCTTCACGGCGATGCGCGCGCGCGGGGCGCAGGTGACGGACATCGTCGTGCTGGTGGTCGCGGCCGATGACGCCATCATGCCGCAGACCGTCGAGGCGATCTCGCACGCCAAGAACGCCGGCGTGCCGCTGGTCGTCGCGATCAACAAGATCGACCTTCCCTCCGCCAACGTGCAGAAGGTGAAACAGGACCTGCTGGCGCAGGGCGTCGTGCTCGAGGAGTTCGGCGGCACGACGCTCGGCATGCCGATCTCCGCCAAGAAGGGGACCGGCGTGGACGAGCTGCTCGACCAGATTCTGCTCCAGGCCGAGCTGCTCGATCTCAAGGCCAACCCGGAGCGGCGCGCGCAGGGCACCGTGCTCGAGGCGTCGCTCGATCCCGGCAAGGGCGCGCTCGCCACCATCCTCGTGCAGAGCGGCACGCTGCGCGTGGGCGACGACTTCATCTGCGGGCAGTACTCGGGACGCGTGCGCGCGATGTACGACGAGCGCGGCGGCACCGAAACGCAGGCCGGCCCGTCGACCCCCGTACAGATTCTCGGGTTCGAGGGCGTCCCCGAGGCGGGCGACACGTTCGTCTCCATGGACGACGCGGGTGCGGTCCGCGAGATCGCCCAGAAGCGTCAGCGCCTCGAGCGGGAAGCGCAGCACCGTCGCTCCGGCCGCGTGAAGACGCTCGAAGACTTCATGGCGGAGCGCGCCCAGGGCGGCGCGGCGAGCCTGCGGATCATCATCAAGGCCGACCAGGGCGGCCCCGCCGAGGCGCTGGCGGACGCGCTCGGCCAGCTGTCGACGCCGGAAGTGAAGGTCGACGTCGTGCACCGCGGCGTGGGCGCGATCACCGAATCGGACGTGCTGCTCGCGCGCGCGTCGGGCGCGATCATCGTGGGCTTCCACGTCCGGCCCGACTCCAACGCCCGCGCCGCCGCCGACCGCGAGCGCGTCGAGATCCGCACCTATCGCATCATCTACGAAGCGGTCCAGGAAGTGAAGGCCGCGATGGAGGGGTTGCTCGCGCCGGAGAAGAAGGAAGTGGTGCTCGGCGAGGCGGAAATCCGCCAGCTCTTCAAGATCGCCAAGCTCGGGACGATCGCCGGCTGCTTCGTACGCAGCGGCGTCATTCCGCGCGCCGGGCGGGTGCGCGTCATCCGCAACGGTGTCGAAGTCTACGACGGGACGCTGGCGTCATTGAAGCGATTCAAGGAGGACGTGCGCGAGGTGCGCGAAGGCTTCGAGTGCGGCATCGGCATCGAGAACTTCAACGACGTCAAGGTGGGCGATCTCATCGAGTCGTACCGCATCGAGGAGGTCGCGCGGTCGCTGAGCGCCACTGAGGCGTGATCGTGGGCGTGATGGTCTGGGAGCTGCACCTGCCGGCGTGCCAGTCGCTGAAGGACAAGCGCGCCGTGCTGAAGAGTCTCAAGGACCGGCTGCACCACCGTTTCAACGTGTCGGTCGCCGAAACGGCGCATCAGGACCTGTGGCAGCGCGCCGAGCTGTCCGCCGCGGTGGTCAGCACCGACCGCCGGCACGCGGAGAGCGTGTTGCGGGAAGTCGATCAGGTCGTGGCCGGCGCACCGGGCGCGCGCATTGTGGACACCAGCACGAGTTATCTCTGACATGAAGCGTGCCAGTCATCGTCCCGAACGCGTGAGTGAGCTGATCCGGCAGGCGGTCGGCGCGTTCCTGACGGGCGACGTGCGGGATCCACGCATCGGATTCGTCACCGTGACGGGCGTCGAAGTGTCTCCCGATCTGTCGCACGCCAATGTCCGGGTCAGCGTGATGGGCACGGAAGACGAAAAGGCGCGGAGTCTGGAAGGACTGGCGAGCGCCGCGCGCTACCTGCGGGCGCAGCTGTCGCACGAGCTCCACCTGCGGACCAGCCCCGAGCTGCATTTTCATCTGGACCGCGGGCTGGAGCATGCGCAGCGCATCGACCGCGTCCTGAAGGAGCTGAAGGAGCCGGGCGACTGACCGCGAGCGGCGTGGTCCTCGTGGCCAAGCCGGCAGGCCCGACTTCGCACGATGTGGTGGATATCGTCCGGCGCGCCCTCGGCGTCCGGCGCGTCGGACACCTCGGCACGCTGGATCCGTTCGCCGCAGGACTGCTGGTGCTCGTCGTCGGACGCGCCACCCGGCTGGCGACCTTCGCGGCGGGGTGGAGCAAGGCCTACGACGGCGTCATCCGCCTCGGCGTCACGACCGATACGGACGACGGGACGGGGCGGGTCCTGAACGCCGTGCCGGACCCCGTCGAGGAAGCGCAGGTCGCCCGGGTGATGGCGTCGTTCCGGGGGACCTACGAGCAGCGGCCGCCGGCATACTCGGCGGTGAAAATCGCGGGCGAGCGCGCCTACGCCCGAGCCCGCCGGGGCGAAATGGTCGAGCCCGCGCCGCGCCGGGTGGACATCCGGTCGCTGGAGATGACCGGGTTCGCCGCTCCCGACGTGCGGTTCGCCGCCGTCGTGAGCGGCGGCACGTACCTGCGAAGTCTGGCGCGGGATATCGGCGAGGCGCTGGGCTGTGGGGCCCATCTCGCCGCGCTGCGCCGCACGGCGGTCGGCGAGTTGCAGCTCGGCGATGCGGTGGCGCCGGAGGCGGTGACCGCGGCCCATGTGCGGGGCCCCGCGATCCTGGTGCGGGGTCTGGAACGGCGCGAAGTGTCCGCGGATGAGCGAGCAGCCGTCGTTCACGGCCGCCCGATCAGCGCCGACCCGGTATCCGATACCCGGTACCCGGTCGCCGTCTTCGCCGGCGCCGAGCTCGTGGCAGTGGCCGATCGCGAAGGCGACCGCCTCAAGCCGCGTGTCGTCGTGGGTGAGGCATGAGCGTCGTGACGGTCGGCACGTTCGACGGCGTGCATCGGGGCCATCAGGCCGTGCTCGTCGAGGTGGTGGCGCTGGCGCGGCAGCGGGCGCGGGACAGCGTGCTGGTGACGTTCGATCCGCATCCGCTCGAGGTGGTGAACCCGGCGGCGGCGCCCAAGCTGTTGACGCTGCCCGACGAGAAGCGTCCGCTCGTCGAGCGAACGGGGATCGCGAAGATGGTGCTGCTGGCGTTCACGCCGGCGGTGGCGCAGCTCGACGCGGGTCAGTTCGTGGATCGATTGCGCGCCGAGTACGGCATGCAGGAGCTGGTCCTGGGCTACGACCACGGCTTCGGCCGCGGCCGGGGTGGCGATGCGGAGCTGCTGCGGGCGATCGGGGCGGCGCGGGGGTTTGGCGTCACGGTCGTGGACGCCGTCCGCGACGACGGGCAGCCGATTTCCTCGACGCTCATCCGCGCGGCGGTCGCCCACGGCGACCTCGATGCCGCGGCGCGGTGGCTGGGCCGGCCCTACGGCATCCGCGGTGAGGTGGTGCGGGGGGCCGGGCGCGGCCGGACGATCGGGGTGCCGACGCTGAACCTGGCGCCGCCGGATCGGCGCAAGCTGTTGCCGCCCGACGGGGTATATGCGGTGCGCGTGGAAGTGCCGGGAAGCGGGAAGCGGGAAGCGAGGCGCTACGGGGGAATGATGAATCAGGGTCCCCGGCCGACCTTCGGGGAAGGGGTGCGCACGCTGGAGGTCCATCTGTTCGATTTCAGCGGTGAGTTGTACGGGCGGATGGTGGATGTCGAGTGGATTCGTCGCCTGCGGGATGTGCAGGCGTTTGGAAATCGCGAGGCCCTGATCGCGCAGCTGGAGCGTGACCGGACGGCGGCGCGGCTGAGCCTCAACCTGAGCGAGACGCCATGAGCTCGATTCGGACACGACTGTTCATCATCGCCGGACTCGTGCTGCTGAGCATCTGGGCGATCATCCCGCGTAACAAGACGGTCCGCCGGCCCGACGAGACCGGCCGGATGCGCGACGTGACCGTCCGGCAGGTGCCGATCAACCTCGGACTCGATCTCCAGGGCGGCATTCACCTGGCGCTCGAAGTCGACGAGTCGAAGGGGCCGGTGCCCGATTGCGTGGACGCGATCCAGCGCGCCGAGCGCGTCGTGCGCACGCGCATCAACGAGTTCGGGACCACGGAGCCGGTCGTGCAGATCGTGGGTCAGTGCCGGCTGATCGTCGAGCTGCCGGGCGAGCGCGATCCGGCGCGGGCCAAGGACGTGGTGCAGCGGACCGCGTTCCTCGAGTTCCGCATCACCGACATGAAGAACGTCTTCCGCGACGCGCTGCCCCAGATCGACGCGGCGCTGCGCCGGGCCGGCATCAAGGGGACGGGCGAGGCGCCGTCGGCGGTCACGCAGCTGTTCGGGAGCGATACGAGCCAGGCCGCGCGCGACTCGGCGGCCGAGGCGAATGCGCCGGGCGTCCTGTCGTCGTTGCTGTTCCAGGGCCAGATGCCGGGCGAGTTCCTGGTTGCCGAAGAGCAGTGGCCCCTCGTGGACAGCCTGATCCAGCGTCCCGACGCGCAGAGCCTGATTCCGCGCGGCGTCAATCTGCGCTGGGGCGCCGCCCCCGAATCCCGCGGGGCGCGGTCCTACCGGCCGCTCTACGCCGTCGAGTCACGGCCGCTGATCACGGGCGAGTGTCTGCAAAAGGCGCAGGCGCGCCGCGATCAGATGACCAATCAGTCGATCGTCGCCTTCCAGCTGTCGCGCCGGTGCGCGCGGATCTTCGCCCAGGAGACGGGCCGCCACGTCAACGACTACATGGCGATCATTCTCGATGGCCGGGTCCAGGGCCAGCCGCCCGTGATCCGCAGCCAGATCGGCGCGAACGGTCAAATTGAGCTGGGCACGAAGCCGCTGCAGGAGGCCGGCGATCTCGCGCTGGTGCTGCGCGCCGGCGCGCTGCCCGCGCCGCTGCAGATCGTCGAAGAGCGGACGATCGGCGCAACGCTCGGCGAGGACTCCGTGAAGGCCGGGCGGAACGCCGCGATCATCGCGGTCGCCCTCGTGCTGGTCATCATGATCGTGTACTACCGCTTCGCGGGTGTGCTGGCCGTCGGCGCCCTGGCGCTCTACATCGTCTTCTGTCTGGGCGGCCTGGCGATGTTCGGATTTACCCTCACGCTACCCGGCCTGGCGGGATTCGCCCTGTCGATCGGCATGGCGGTCGACGCCAACGTGCTGATCTTCGAGCGCATCCGCGAAGAGCTCGCGCTCGGCAAATCGGTGCGCCTCTCGGTGGATGAAGGCTTCAAGCACGCCATGAGCGCCATCATCGACTCCAACCTCACGACGATCATCACCGCCGTGATTCTCCTGCGGGTCGGCACCGGGCCGGTCCAGGGATTCGCGGTAACGCTGATCATCGGCATCGCGGCCTCCATGCTGTCGGCGGTGTTCGTGACCCGGACCTTCTTCCTGATCTGGCTGCAACGGCGGCCGGCCATGACTACGGTGAGCATCTGATGCTGCGCTTCTTCGCGAACGCCAACTACGACTTCATCCGCCTGCGCCGGTGGGCCTATGGCCTCACCTTCCTCTTTATAGTCCCCGGGCTGATCTGGCTGCTGATCGGCGGCCTCAACTACAGCATCGAATTCACGGGCGGGACGTTGGTGCAGATCAAGACCCAGGAGGCCGTGGGGACCGGCGCGATCCGGGCGGCGCTGGAGAGCGGCGGGGTCCCGGGGGCGGAAGTCCAGACCTTCGGCTCCGACCGCGATTTCGCGATCCGCGCGCGCGTGTTGACCGAGGGGACCGCGGACACGGTGGGAACCCAGGCGACGGCGGCCGCGGTGCAACGCGCACTGGATGCCGGATTGGGGGCGGGCACGTATGAGATCGCCCGCCGCGAGGCGGTGGGCCCAAAAGTCGGCCGCGAGCTGCAAGGGCGCGCCCTGCTCGCCATTCTGCTGTCCTTCGTCGGGACCCTGATCTACCTCGCCATCCGGTTCGAATGGCGGTTCGGCCTGGCCGCCATCGTCGCGACCGCGCACGACATCATCGCGACCATCGCCCTGATTCGATATCTCAATCTCGAGGTGAGCCTCGTGGTCGTCGCGGCGGTGCTCACGATCGTCGGGTATTCGTTGAACGACACCATCGTCATCTTCGACCGCGTGCGCGAAAATCTGCATAAGTACCGGCGTCAGAATCTGTATGAGATTTTGAACCTCTCGATCAACGAAACGCTGCCGCGAACCGTGCTCACCGGCGGCATCACCGTCCTGACTGCGCTCATCCTGGCGGTGATCGCGGGTGAGGTGATCCGGCCGTTCTCTCTGGTGATGGCCTTCGGCATCGTGGTCGGGACCTTCTCGTCGGCGTTTGTAGCGTCCCCCATCCTGCTGTTGATCGAACAGCGCTGGCCGGGGCAGGATGCGCGCGGAGCGCGTGCGCTGAGCGGGCGGGCGGCGGCGACG
>JAUYMC010000349.1 GCA_030699545.1 Gemmatimonadales bacterium
CGTCGCCGCACCGGCGGCCGCAACGCCGGTGGCGCCTCAGGCCGGACCGCGCCTCCAGCCCGCATTTCCGCGGTACGAACCGGCGGTGCGGCCCGACAGCAGCACGGCCACGACGACCAGCGCGGTCGCCGCGGACCGAACGACGATCACCATCTCGACCGTCGCGCTGATCGTGATCGTGGTGCTGCTGGTGTTGCTGATCGCCAACTAGTGTCGGCGAGACGAAGCGAATTCTTCGCCCGCCTGGCTGACATTCTGGCGTCGTCGATGGACGAGGCGGCGATGCTCGCCGCCGTCGCCGAGCTCTCCGTTCCCCATCTGGGCGACCGGGCGATGGCGGACATCGTCGGGGACGACGGCGGCGTGACCCGGGTCGCGGGGGGGAGCGGCCTCGAGAGCTGGAAAATCCCGCTCACCGCCGGGCTCCGGGCGGGCGAGCCGATCGTCATTGCCGATCTCACGCCAGCGGCGCTGGCCGGCCTTGCCCCGGCGGCGCCCGTGCAGGCCGCCATTCGCGAGGCCGGCCTGTGTGCGGTCGCCATTCTGCCCCTCTGCGGCCGCAGCCGTCTGCTCGGCCTGCTCACGCTGGCGCGCACCGGACAGGGCGCCGAACCCTTCGCCCTCCCGCTGCTCCTCGATGTCGCGCGGCGCACCGCCCTTGGGCTCGACAACGCGCGACTGTACGAACGCGCCCGCCAGGCCAGCCGCATCCGGGACGACACCCTCGGCGTCGTCTCGCATGACCTGCGCAACGGACTCAACACGGTCCTCACCGCGGTGAGCCTGCTGCTGCGCAGCCTCCCCCCCGACGCGGATGGCCGGCGCGAGCGCAAGCACGTCGAGGCGATCCGGCGCTCGGCCGAGCGCATGAACCGCCTGATCGGCGACCTGCTCGACGTGGCCAGCATCGAATCGGGGCGCCTGTTCGTGGATCCGCAGGTGATGCCGGTGCGCCCCCTGGTCGAGGAAGCGGTGGACGCCGTCCGCACCACCGCCGCCGAGAAGTCGCTCCGGCTCGAGCATGCCGTCGCCGGGACGCCCTCGGTCTTATGCGACCGTGACCGGGTGCTCCAGGTGCTCGACTACCTCATCGACAACGCGATCAAGTTCACGCCGGAAGGCGGTGCCGTTCGCGTCTACGTGGAAGGCGTCGATGGCGTCGTGCGGTTCGCCGTGCGCGACAGCGGCGCGGGTGTCTCGAGTCAGCAGCTGCCGCACATCTTCGACCGCTTCTGGCAGGCGACGCCGAAGGCGCGCCTCGGCAGCGGACTGGGATTGACCATCGCCAAGGGCGTGGTCGAGGCGTTGAACGGCACGATCTGGGTGGAAAGCGAGGAGGGGTTGGGGACGACGTTCTTCTTTACGCTCCCGGCGGGGGCAATGCCCTCACACGTTCACGCGCAGTAGCGCTTGATCGCGAACAAGATCTCGTCGATATCGATGGGCTTGCGCACGACGTCGCTCACGCCGACGGTGGGCCGCTCGTGCGGCTTGGCATTGGTGACGAGGACCACCGGCACCGCGGCGAGCCGCGGGTCGTCATTGCGGTGCCGCAAGAAATCGAAGCCGTCCATGACGGGCATCGAGACATCGAGCAGAACGACGTGGGGCGTGACGCCGCTGCGCAGTGTTTCCAGCGCTTCGGCGCCGTTCGCCAACGCGAGGACGCGGTAGCCTTCCCCTTCGAGCAGCTCGCGCAGCATGTTGCGAAACTCCACGTCGTCTTCCACGATGGCCACCAGCCGCTGGGCGCCCGCATCACGCTCGCGCGCCGCGCGTGGCGCACCGCGGCTGATCGCCGCATTGCGATTCGGCGTCGGCGAAATCGGAAAGGCGTCGATGCGGGCCATCACCGAGAAAAGATAAACCCCCTATCGCGAAAAATCGACGGCCGGCACGTCGGCCGCGTCCGCGTTGGTGAGATCGAAGTAGGGACGAGACTTCATTCCGATCACCTTGGCAGTAATTGCTTGCGGGAACCGGCGGATATAGGCGTTGTAGCGATTGACCGTTTCGTTGTAATCCTGCCGCGCCACCGCGATCCGGTTTTCGGTGCCCTCGAGCTGGTCCTGGAGCGCGCGGAAGTTCTCGTTCGAGCGCAGCTGCGGGTACGCTTCGGCGATCGCCAGGAGCCGGCCCAGGGGGGCCGTGAGCGCCGCATTCGCCTGCGCCATCTCCTCGAGGTTCCCCCCCTGCACCGCGCCGGCGAGGCGCCCACGGGCCTCGGCGACGGCGACGAAAATCGTCGATTCCTGCCGCGCGAAGCCCCTCACGGTTTCCACCAGGTTGGGGATCAGATCGGCGCGCCGCTGCAATTGGACCTTGATCTGCGATTCGGCCGAGTTCACCTGCTCGTCCATCGTCTGCATCGTGTTATACCCGCAGCCCCCCGTGCCCACCGCGACGAGGGAAATGCCGAGGGCGATGGCGAGGCGGCGTGCGTCCGTAGTCACGAAAGCGTCCTTTCCATTCGGTTGACGTGCTCCGCCGTACGCGCCACGGCGGCCAGATAGGCGGCCGGGAGCGGATCGTGCGGGGCGAGTTTGACCGGCGTGTCACGGCTGGCGGCGACGGCGAGTCGCTCCAGGGCGGCGGCGTCAAATCCCACCAGCGTGCCCGCGTCCCGCAGGACATCGGCGGGCGGCGCGGGCGGCGCGGGCGGCGCCCGGCCGCTCAGCCGCAAGACCGCCCGCAACATCGTCAGGAATCCCGCGAAGGTGTCGGCCAGCACCGCCGCCATCCGCGCGCGATCGTTCCAGTACGCGGCATACGCCTGCCGCAGATGGACCAGCTTTCCCATCAGCTCGTGCTCGAGCTGGCGCCGCACGTGATCGGGACGCACGGTGATCCCGTCCCACGGGCTGCGCCCGGCGAGGAGGCGATGCGCTTCGCGAATGTCCTCGTACTCGATGGGAAACGCGTCGGAGGTGGTGCGCCATTCCTGCGCGGTGAAAATCAGCGGCGCGGGGTTGCCGGCCGAGGTCCACTTGCGCACGACCGGCTCGATGCGCGCGAACAAATCGTCGTCTACCGCGTCGACGAGGAGCAGGGTGTTGTAATTCGGGGCCGGTTCCACCCGCGCCGCGCGCGCCGCCGAGCCATACAGCAGCAGAGTCACGAGCCGCGAGCCGAGCACCTCGGTCAGGCGCGTCGTGAGCGTCTCCAGCGTCAATCGAGCCACGCTCAGAATCTCCCCCCGGCGCCGCCGCCGGAGAAGCCGCCCCCGCCGCCGAACCCGCCGAACCCGCCGCCTCCGAATCCGCCTCGGCCGCCGCCCCCCCCCCATCCCCCCCACCGGCCCCGGTGTCGGCCGCCCATGCCGCCGAACATGAAGGGCCACAGCAGGATACGGCCGCGGCTGAGGATGACCAGCAGGAGGAAGAGGGCGAGCACCCACCCCGACGGCACCCGCCGGCCCGGAGCGTCGACGGGCGGCGCACGGCGCAGCTCGCCGGTCAGCGTGACGCCGAACTCTTCGGCGATCACCGCCGCCACCATCTCGACGCCGGTGGTGAGTCCGGCGCCGTACGCCTCGCGCGCCAGGTCGGGGATCATCGCGTCGCGGATGCGGCCGACGCGGGCGTCGGGCAGGAAGCCTTCCGCTCCGCGCCCCGTCGCGATGAACACCGCGCCGGTGCCGGAGCGGTGGTCTTTCAGCGGGACGAGCAGGATCACGACGCCGACGTTCTTGGTGGGGTCGCCGGCTTCGGCGCGCGCCCCGACGCCCCATTCCCGTCCGATCTGGAGCGCGACGTCGCTGGGCGCGCGATCGCCGATGTCGGCGAGCGTCACGACGGCGATTTCTCCGCTCGTCCGCTCGCGCACCTCGGCGATCACCGCTTCCATCCGCGCAACGGACGCGGCGTCCAGCACGCCCGCGAAGTCGTTGACGTAGCCGCGCGGCGGCGGGACGGTGACCTGAAGCACGGCGAGCAGAGCGGCGAGCATACGCTTCGGGAAAGGTACAGGGTAAGTTCTCCCGATGCCTGCCGTCGCCGATCTTCCCGCCACGCCGCACGGGTTCCGCGCCGAGCTGCGCGCGATGGGCCGGCTCGCGCTGCCGATCGTCACCGTGCAGCTCGGCATGATGCTGATGGGCGTCACCGACACCGTCATGGAAGGCCGGGTGTCGCCGCAGGCGCTCGCCGCCGAGGCGCTCGGCAATCTCTACTTTTTCGGAGCCGCGATCTTCGGGATGGGCGTGCTGATGGCGCTCGATCCGATCGTGGCACAAGCCGTGGGCGCGGGTGACCGCGTCGCAATCGCCCGCGGCGTGCAGCGCGGCGTCGTGCTGGCGGCCACCCTCAGTCTGCTCGCGGCGGGGCTGTTGCTGCCCGCCGGGCCGGTGCTGCGACTGCTGCAGCAGCCGCCGGGAGTGGCCGACATCGCGGCCTCGTATGCCGTCATCGCGATCGCCGGAATCGTTCCGTTCTACGTGTTCGGGGCGTTACGGCAGAGCCTCCAGGCGATGCAGCGCATTGCGCCGATCGTCGGCACGATGGTGATCGCCAATCTCGCCAATGTCGCGTTCAACTACGTGCTCATCTTCGGCAAGCTCGGGTTCCCGCCGCTCGGGGCGATCGGCGCCGCGTGGGCGACCGCGCTCAGTCGCTGGCTGCTGCTCGGCTTGCTGCTGCTGTGGGCGTGGCGCACGCTGCGCCCGCACCTCCTGCCGTGGCGGCGCGACGCGTTCGCGGGGGGGCCGCTGCGCCGCATGATCCTCCTGGGCGCGCCGATCGGCGTCCAACACCAGCTCGAGTACGGCGTCTTCGCCGTCGTCGGGCTGATGATGGGGTGGATGGGTACCACGCAGCTGGC
Source organism: Gemmatimonadales bacterium (assembly GCA_030699545.1). Taxonomy (GTDB): domain Bacteria; phylum Gemmatimonadota; class Gemmatimonadetes; order Gemmatimonadales; family GWC2-71-9; genus 20CM-2-65-7. The sequence goes on from JAUYMC010000349.1 coordinate 4,819, forward strand.
CGGCCACCAGGTGGCGTTGAACTTCGCCTCGCTCACGTTCATGGTGCCGTTGGGCGTGTCGGCAGCGTCGGCCGTCCTCGTCGGCCACGCGGTGGGCCGGGGCGATGCGGCGGAGGCGCGCCGGGCCGCCGCCGCGGGCCTCGTATGCGGCGTCGGCTTCATGTGCGTCAGCGCCGTCCTCATGCTGGCCCTGCCGGAAGCGATTGCGCGGATCTACACCGACCATGCCGCGGTGATCACGCTCGCGGCCAGCCTCATTCCCATCGCGGGAGTGTTCCAGGTGTTCGACGGCATTCAGGTGGTTTCGATCGGCATCCTGCGCGGCGTGGCCGACACGCGCACGCCGATGGTCGTCGCCCTCGTGGGATTCTGGCTCGTCGGGATTCCGGTGAGCGCCGCGCTCGGCTTCGGACTCGGCGCGGGCGCACCGGGCCTGTGGTGGGGACTCACGGCGGGCCTCGCGATGGTGGCGGTGATTCTGTTGTGGCGGGTCCGCCGCCGGCTGGCCGGCAGCGTGGCGCGCGTGCTGCTCGATGACGAAGCGGCGGTGTCCTGAGCCATGACCGAGACGATCGCCATCGTCGCGCTCGCCCTCGCCTGCGTCGGGGGCCTCGTGCTGATTCCGCTCGGCCTCCCCGGTCTGTGGGTCATGGTGGGCGGCATCCTGCTGTATGGATGGCTCACCGGGTTTCGGTCCGTGGGGATCGCCACCATCGGCATCGTGCTCGCGCTGGCATTCGTCGGCGAGATCCTCGAGAGCTGGCTGGGATTCCGGTTCGCCAAACGGTATGGGGGATCGAGCCGCTCCGGATGGGGCGCGCTCGTAGGCGGCATCGCGGGCGCGATCATCGGCGTGCCCATTCCGGTGATCGGGAGCGTGATCGGGGCGTTTCTCGGCTCGTTTGCGGGGGCGGCGCTGTTCGAGCTGAGCGCGTCGCGTCAGATGGGCGTGGCGGTGAGCGCGGGCTGGGGCGCCGTGCTGGGGCGCGCCGCGGCGGCGGCGTTGAAAATCGCGCTCGGACTCATCATCGCGGTGGTGGGCGTGGTGGCCGTCATGCGAGGCGCCGGCCCTTCGTAAGGACAGGGCCGGCGCGCTCTCCTGCTCAACACTGCGCTGCGGCTACTGTCCGGACATCGCGGTCGTGCGTCCGGTGAAGCGATTCGGGAACTGCTTGACGATGCCATCCGTCAGCACATCGGCGATCTGCACCGCCTGGCGGTGTGACGCGTCGAGCGCGGCCACACTCGCCGACCAGTCGCCGCGGGCGCGCGCCTGCACGGCCTGCACCATGAGATCGACGTGCATGCTCAGCGCCGATTGCAGCGTGGCACGCGGCCAGTGACGCGGATTGGCGGAATTCAGGAATCCCGCGATGCTGTCGGCATTGGCCCGCAGCATAGCGACCGTCGTGACGTCCGCCTTCCTGCCGGTGGTGTCGCGCCCGCGCGCCGGCGCCGACGTATCCCGAGGCTGCTGGTGGGTGCCCTTCACCGCCGCGACGGCGTGCGTCGCATGCTGGATGTGGCCCCGCAGCATCGTGGCGAGCTGGGTGCCGGCGGCGGGTCCATAGAACGGCTTGATCGCGTCGGCGATTTCGTCCTGGTTGCGCAGGAGCCGCTGCGCGACTTGGGTGGTATCGCCCAAGCCCGCAAAGGCGCTCACGATGTAGTTGTGGGTCAACGCAATGTGTTCAGACCAGAGCCGGTGCATGTCCTGACGGAGCGCGGCCTGCGTGGTGGGCGTACGCGCCGTATCCTGGGCCGCCGGTTTTTCCGCGGGCGTCGGGTATTGCGCGACGGCGAGCGCGGAAACGAGTAGCATGGCAAACATGGTTTTGACTCCTCGAGGGTTCGGGGTTCTCACCCAAGTGTACCCGCCACCCCGGCCGGAGTGGATCGCCCGGTCCCTGCGACGGCATTAATCCCGGGCGATCGTTGCTCCGGCCTGCGCCGCATCAGTCCTGGGACACCGTCCGGAGGAGACTAGCGCTGGATGAACGTTCCGGCGCGCAATTCGGCGTAGGCGCGCTGCAGCTCTTCCGGCGTGTTCATCACGATCGGACCCTGCCAGGCGACCGGCTCCTCCAGTGGGCGGCCCGACACGAGCAGGAAGCGAATGCCGGCGTCGCCCGCCTGCACCGTTATTTCATCGCCCGAGTCGAACAGCACGAGGGAGCGGTTGCCGGTCTCCACGGGAGATTCGCTGCCCGCGTCCCGGCCGCCGGCCGATACCCGGTCGGTGCGCACGCCCCGCGGCGCAGATGCGTCGCGGAACGATCCGCCGCCTGCGAAGACGTATGCGAACGCGTGGCGCGACGCCTCGACCGGGATCCGCTTGCGCACCCCCGGGGGAATCGACACGTCGAGATAGCGCGGGTCGGCGGCCACGCCTTCCACCGGCCCCGTCTTGCCCCAGAACGCGCCGGCAACCACGCGCACGCGCGTGCCGTCGTCATCGACGACCTCCGGAATGTCCTGCGAGTGGATGTCCTGGTAGCGCGGATCGGTCATCTTGAGCGCGCGCGGCAGGTTGGCCCAGAGCTGGAAGCCGTGCATCCGGCCGCGGGCATCGCCCTTCGGCATTTCCTGATGGAGAATGCCGCGGCCCGCCGTCATCCACTGCACATCCCCCGCGGTCATCGTGCCCCGATTGCCGAGGCTGTCGCCGTGCTGCACGCTGCCGCTCAGCACGTACGTGATCGTCTCGATGCCGCGGTGCGGGTGCCAGGGAAATCCGGGGAGATAGTCCTCGGGGTGCTCGTTGCGGAAGTCATCTAATAGAAGGAAGGGATCGAAGTCGTCCGTCTTCCCGAACCCAAAGGCGCGGCGCAGCTTGACGCCGGCGCCCTCCAGGGTAGGCTGCGACTGCACGATGGATTTCACGGCGCGTATGGACATACGAGTTGAACCAGTATGGCACGCCGGAGGTTCCCGGGGCTACCTTCTGTCCATGATCACCTATCTCGCGGCGCTTCTGGTCCTGCAGGCCCCCGACAGCGCCGTCTTCATCACGCGACTCGGCGCCGACACGCTGGTCGTCGAGCGGATGATCCGGCGCGGAAACCGGATCGAAGCCGAGGTTCTGCTGCGCGTGCCGCGCACGACCCGCACCCAGTACACCCTCGAGCTGTCTCCGAGCGGCGAGCTCCTCAGGATGGAATCAGTCCGCGAGGGCCGGCGGGAACTCGTGACCCGCGCCGGCGACTCCTTGCGCATCGCCGTCGTGACCGACAGCGGCCGCCGCGAGCGCGCCGTCGCCGCCGACGCGCGCACGCTCCCCTTCATTGAGATGGTGCACTGGCCGTACGAAGTCGCGCTGCGGCGCTTGCGCACGGCAGGCGGC
>JAUYMC010000350.1 GCA_030699545.1 Gemmatimonadales bacterium
CGTCGCCCTGCTGCTCAAGAACGTGATGTCCTACCTCGCGTCGCTCGGCAGGGTGTCGATCCAGGAGGGCGTCGTCCGCGATCTCCGCGTCCGCCTGTTCCGCCATCTCCAGACGCTGCCGCTCGGCTATTTCCAGCGGACGCGCGGCGGGCAGATCGTGGCCCGTCTCATCAGCGACACCGATCAGGTGAAGACTGCCGTGAGCGCCGCCCTGGCCTCGCTGCTCCAGAACACCGTCATCATCGTCGTCTACGTCGTCATTCTGTTCGGGCTGTCGGTGCGGCTGGCGCTCGTCGCGTTGCTGCTGGCACCCGTGCTCCTCGTCATCATCCGGCCGATGATCAACCGCCTGCGGCGCCGCTCGCGCGAGCTGGCCGCCGAGCGGGGAGAGGTGACCAGCCACGTCGGGGAGATGATCGCGTCGGCCAAGCTGATCCGGGCGTACGTCGCGGAGGCGTTCGAGCTGGACCGCTTCCGCGCGCTGGCCGAGCGCTACCGCAAGCGCGTGCTGCGGGCGCAGCGGTTCTCCAGCCTCACGAGTCCGGTGAGCGAAGTGTTCGGCGGCGTGATGATCGTCATGATCCTCGTCGTCGGCACCCGGCTCGCGCTGGGGGAGAACGCGTCGCTCGATCCCGCCGTCCTCATCACGTTCCTCGCGGTGGCCCTGCGGCTGATGTCGCCGATCAAGTCGGTGTCGAACTACCCCGCGGTGATGGCGGGGGCGTCGGCGTCGGCCGAGCGCGTGTTCGAGGTGCTCGATCTGCCGGAAGCCGAGGGCGACCGTCCGGGGGAGGGGCAGGCGCGCTTCGACGAGCGCATCGAGTATCGCAGCGTGTCGTTCGCCTACGATCCCGCCGAGCCGGTGCTGCGCGACGTCGAGCTGGACGTGCGGCGCGGCCAGATCGTGGCGATCGTGGGCCCGTCGGGGGCGGGGAAGACCACGCTCGTCGACCTGCTGCCGCGCTTCTACGAGCCGACGCGGGGCGAGATCCTGATGGACGGCGTCCCGATCACGCGCCATACCCGGCGCTCGCTGCGCCAGCTGATGGGCATCGTGTCGCAGGAGACTGTGCTGCTCAACGACACCGTGCTCGCCAACATCGCCTATGGGCGGAGCGACTTCACCCTGGAGCAGGTGCGGGCGGCGGCGCGCGCCGCCAACGCCGACGACTTCATTCTGCGCCTGCCCGATGGCTACACCACCATGCTCGGCGAGCGCGGCACGAGGCTCTCGGGCGGCCAGCGCCAGCGGATCGCCATCGCGCGCGCGCTGCTGCGCGATCCGCCGATCCTCATCCTCGACGAGGCGACGAGCGCGCTCGACACCGAATCGGAGCGGCTGGTGCAGGAGGCGATCGACCGGCTGATGGCGCACCGCACCGTGCTGGTGATCGCGCATCGCCTTGCCACCGTCCAGCATGCCGACTTCATCGTCGTGCTGGCCGAAGGCCGCATCGTGGAGCGCGGCACGCACGACGATCTGCTCGCCGCCGACGGCCTCTACCGCCGGTTGTACAACCTGCAATTTCGGACCTGACGTGCTCTCCGGCTTCACGCTCGTCCGCAACGCCGTCAAACTCGATTTCCCCATTGTCCCGGCCATCCGGTCGGTGCTCGCGGTGTGCGACGAGGTCGTCGTGAACGTCGGCAAGTCGGAGGACGAGACGCGCGACCTCGTCGCCTCGGTGGAGGATCCGAGGGTGCGGATCATCGACACCGAGTGGGACTTCACCAAGAAGAACCTGATGCTCTCGATCGAGACGCAGCGGGCGATGGATGCCTGCAAGGGATCGTGGGGCATTTACATCCAGGCCGACGAAGTCCTGCACGAGACCGGCGCGCGGATTCTCAAGGACACCGTGGCCGCGGTGGACGCCGACGCCCGGGTCGAAGGGCTGCTGGTGCAGTACCTGCACTTCTACGGCGGGTTCGATCGCATCGCGACGAGCCGCCGCTGGTATCGGCGCGAGGTTCGGTGCATGCGGTTGGGCCGGGACATCCGGCCGTATCAGGGCGCCCAGGGATTTCGCGTCGGTCCCGAGTATCGAAAGATCCGGGCGCGCGACACCGTCGCCGAGATGTATCACTACGGCTGGGCGCGGCCCGCGCGGGCGATCCGGGAGAAGCGGGAGATCTCCAAGACCATTTATCCGTGGGCGAAGGAGCAGGTCGAGCGGGAGCTGCAGCGCAACCATCTCGAGTGGATTCCGCTGCTGCAGCCGTTCATCGGGGCGCATCCCGCGGCGGCGCGGGAATGGGTGGCGGCGCGGGCGCACGATCCCGAGCGGGTGATCGGGCCGCGGCATTTCAAGCCGGAGCATCTGCGGTTCTATATCTCGGATTGGATCGAGCGGCTGACCGGCGCCCGCGTCTTCGAGTTCCGCAACTACCAGGTCGTCTAGCTCACTCCACGCCGCGGCCCGCGGGCAGCCGGCCATGCGCGAGCAGATGCTCGTACATCCGCACGTAGTCGCGCGCCATCCGCAGATGCGAGAAGCAGCGTTCAGCGCGCTGACGGCAGGCGGCCGGCGGAAAGTCGGTCAGGCGGCGCCGTAGCGCGATCAGCTCGGCCAGGTCGGCGCCGATCGCGCCGCCGTCGCGCCCCACGAGCGCTGGCAGGGAGCCGCGTGGCGTCGCGAGGACCGGCGTGCCGCTGGCCAAAGCCTCGAGCACGTTCACGGGGCAGGGGTCGTCCCACTGGACCGGCATCCAGAGACAGCGCGCCGCTGCCAGCAGCTCGCGCTTGCGGGTTCCGCCGATCTCTCCGACGAAGCGGACCCAGCGCGAAAAACTCAGCCGCCATCCGCCGGCCACCACCAGACGGAACTTCGCAGTCTTCGCGGCCGCGACGGCCAGTCGCCACCCTTTCGCGGAATGGAGTCGAGCGAGGAAGAGGTCGAAATCGGACTTGTCGGCGCGGGACTCGTACTCGTCCAGCCGCACGCCATTGTAGACGAACGCGTCCCGGCCGTGCCGAAGCGCGTGATTCTCGCTCACGCAGATGATGTAGGGCGGGGCGGCCGTGCCCATGTTGCCGTGCAGCGTGGCGACGTAGGGAACGTTGGGGGGATGCGCGACCGGACCGTGGTAATGCATGACGTCCACCGGTCCCTCGACGTAGCGATGCACGTCGAACCCCGGCCGCCGCACGGCGTCGGCCTCGACCTCCACCACGCGGATCCCCGGCACGCGGCTTCCCGGCCCCGCGAGCAGCGTCACCTGGTGCCCCAGCTCGGCCAGTCCCTGCGCCAGCCACACCACGATCCGCTGCGCGCCGCCGTACTTCTCGACCGGCACGCGCGTGTGCTGAAACTGAACGATGTGCATTCAGGCGGCGGCGACCCGACCGGCGGCGAGAACTCCCTGAGCGATGACGCTCTGGTACATGCGCACGTATCCCTCCGCCATCTGCAGATGCGTGAAGTGGCGCTCGGCGCGGGCGCGGCACGCCTGCGGATCGCGCGTGCCGATCGTCGCCGCCCCGGCGATGAGGTCGTCGAGGGTGTCGCCCAGCACGCCGACCTCGGGCGTCACGATCTCGGGCAGCGCGCCGCGGCGCGTCCCGATGACCGGCGTGCCGGAGAAAAAGGCTTCGATGGTCGTCAGCCCGAAGGGCTCGTCCCACAGCACCGGCATCCACACCGAGCGCGCCCGCGCGAGCAGCACCGCTTTCCGCTTGCCGTCCACCTCGCCGACGTACTTGACGACGCCGGAGAAGCTCGGCCGCCAGCCGCCCGCGACGATGAGGCGATGGCCCGTGCGCTTCGCCGCCTCGATCGCCCAGTGGTAGCCCTTGGCGCTGTGCAGCTTGCCGAGGAAGAGGTCCCACTGCTCCTTGCGGCGGCGGAAGATGAACTCGGCGGGGTCGAGGCCGTTGTAGACGAACGCCTCGCTGCCGTGGCGGCGCGCATGGTCGCGCGAGAGGAAGATCGTGTTGGGCGGCAGCGAACCGTTCTTCCAGTTGCTGTGCAGCGTGTGCACGAATGGCGCGGACCGCGGCCCCTGTTTGAGCGGAAAATGCGCGTGGACGATGTCGGCGTCGCCGGGGATGAAGGGCGTCAGGTCGGCGCCGCTGTTCTTGAGGGTCTTGGGGGAGACTTCGACGACCTTGCTTGCTTCGGGGACCTTTGTCCCCGGCTGCGCGAGCAGCGTGACGCGGTGGCCGAGGGCCGCGAGGGCCCGGACCAGCGCCACGACGACACGCTGCGAGCCGCCGTAACCTTCGACCGGCAGCCGGTGATGGGACGCGACCACGACGTGCATCGTCGTCCCAGTATAACTAGCTTCGGGACATGACGCCTCCGCCGCTGACGCTGCTCCAGCTCACGCATCAGGGCGGGGGCGCGGGCTCCACGCAATCCATCCTGAGTCTTTCCCGGCAGCTCGCGCGCCGCGGGCACCGCGTCCTGGTCGGATGCCGCAGCGGAACGCCGCTGGCGCAGCGGGTCGTCGAATCACGGCCGCCGCTGGTGCACGTGCCGCTCGACTTCCGCCGCATCGGCGCGCTGGCGCGCGAGCTCGAGACGGTGATCGCCGAGCGGAGTGTGGACGTCGTCAACAGCCACGCGACCCGCGACCGCCGCGCACTCACCTGGCTGCGCTGGCGCGGGCGGCTGCGCGGCACCGCCTTCGTCGTCACGCGGCGCACCATGCCGCTCACGTCGCCCTTGGAGCTGCTCGCCATCGGTCACACCGCCGACCGGACGATCGCCGTGAGCGACGCGGTCGCGCGGGGATTGCGGCGCCGCCTGCATCCCGCGGCCCGGCTCGACGTCGTGCCCAACGGCATCGACGTCGAGCGCGTGGACGAGGAGCCGTCGGAGGTGGAGCTGGCGGCGGCGCGCGCGGCGATCGGCCCGCTCGACGGGCGGCCGCTCGTGGTCGTCGCGGCCCGCCGCAAGGACCAGCACGTGCTGCTCGGCGCGCTCCCCGTGATCCGGCGGCCGGTCGCGGTCGTCTTCGTCGGGATCGAGCCCGACTCCCAGCTGGCGTCGTTGCGCGACGCGCTGCCGGGCCGCCACCGCGCCGTCTTCGTGCCGTTCACCGAGCGGCCGCTGGCGTTCTATCGCCTGGCGACGCTCGCGGCCCTGCCGTCCCGCATCGAAGGGCTGTCGCAGGCCCTGCTCGAAGCGATGGCGCTCGGCGTCCCCGTCGTCGCGTCGGACGCCGGGGGCAACCGCGATCTCATCACCTCCGAGGAGACGGGCGTCCTCGTGCCGCCGCTCGACGAGCGGGCGTGGGCGGTGGCCCTCGACCGCGTCCTCGCCGACGCGGCGTTCCGGACGCGGATCGCCCGCGCGGGCCGCGCCGTCGCGCGGCGCGAGTACACCGTGGAGCGGACGGCGGAACGCACCGACGCGGTGTATCGTGCCGCGCTGGAGCGGCGCCGTTTCATCGCCGCAGCCGGTGCGTTAACATTCGAGCGATGACGGTGCCGCTCACGGTAGTCATTCCCACACTCAATGAAGCCGCCCAGATCGCGGACTGCGTCCGCGGCGTGTCGTGGGCGCAAGAGATCATCGTCGCGGACGCCGGCTCGGGCGATGGGACCGCCGACCAGGCGCGCGCCGCCGGCGCCACCGTCCTGACGGGATCGTGGACGACGATCGCCGCCCAGCGCAATGCCGCCATTGCCGCGGCTCGCCACGACTGGATTCTCGCGGTGGACGCCGATGAGCGGGTGTCGAGCGAGCTGGCGCGCGCCGTCACCGCGGCCGTCGCGAAAACGCCCCCCCGGCATCAGGCGTACGCCGCGCGTCGCCGCAACGTCTATCTGGGACGGACGATCCGCTTCGGCGGCTGGGGCAGCGACTGGGTCGTGCGTCTGTTCCCGCGCGACCGCCGGTTCGTCGAGCGGCGCGTGCACGAGCATCTCGAGCGGCAGACCGACGTGGGACGGCTGTCGGGATATCTCGAGCACGTTCCCTATCGCGATCTGGCACATCATCTGGCCAAGCTCGATCGCTACGCCACCTGGGCCGCGCGCGATCTCGCCGATCGGGGCCGGCGCGCCCGCCTCACCGACCTGCTGGTGCGGCCGCCGGTGCGCTTTTTTCGGATGTACGTCCTCCAGCTGGGGATCCTCGACGGCTGGCACGGCGCCGTGCTGTGCGTGCTGGCCGCGGCGAGTGTGTTCCTGAAATACGCCCGATTGTGGGAGCTGCAGCGCGCCGATGCTTAAGACCTTCCTGCTGACCGACGAATTCCCGCCGCTCCAGACCGGCATTTCCCGCATGATGGCGGAGATCGCGCGCCGCTATCCGCGCGGCGAGCTGCTCGTCTCGACCGGGCAGCATCGCGATGCGCAGGACTCCGACGCACGCTTCCCCGGCACCGTCGTGGACCGCGTTCCGGTGCGCAGCAGCTCGCTGCGCAATCTCGCGGGGCTGCTGTTCTGGTCGCGGCGCGTCGCGACGCTCGCCCGGCAGCACAAGCCGCGGTTCGCCTGGTGCGATTCGATCCGGCCGTGCAGCTATCCCGCCAAGTGGGCGCACGAGCGCGTCGGCACGATGTACGGCGTCCTCGTGCACGGCGGCGATCTCCTGAAAGAGCTGCACGCGATCCACCACTCCAAGCGCGCCCGGCTCACGGCACAGGCACTGCTCGGCTCCGCCGCGGCGGTGATCGCCAACAGTCAGTGGACGCGCGAGCAGGCGCAGAAAGTGCTGCGCGAGCTGGGGCTCGATCCGCTGGCCGAGCAGGTGCGACTCATTCCGCTCGGCACCGATCCCGAGCAGTTCCGCCCGGGCGTGGACACGCGGGCGGTGCGCGCGCGCTACGGGCTCAACGGCGAGCCCTGGGTGCTGACCGTCGCGCGGCTCGAGCCGTACAAGGGCGTGGACACGGCGCTGAAGGCGGTGGCGCAGTGCCGCCGCGAGGGCCTCACCGTCGGATATCTCATCGTCGGCTCGGGAAAAAAGCGCGCCCAATTCGTCCGCCTGGCGAGCGACCTGGGCATCGCGGAGGCCGTGCGCTTCGTCGGGAACGTGCCCGACGCCGACCTGCCCGCGCTGTACAACTCGGCGGCGGCGTACGTCGGCGTATCCCGGCGGGCTGACGGCTCGCGCGTGGAAGGGTTCGGCGTGGCGCTGGCGGAAGCGAGCGCGTGCGGCCTGCCGGTGGTCGCCGGCCAGTCGGGCGGCCTCGCCGAAGCGGTACAGGATGGCGAGACGGGTCTGGTCGTGGACTCCGACGACCCCGCCGCGGTGGCCGCCGCGATCCGGCGGCTGCTGGGCGATCAGCTGCTGGCGCGCCGGCTCGGGCAGGGCGGGCGCAAGGCGATCGAGACGTACTACAACTGGGACCGCGTCATCCGCGACCTGCGGGACGTCGAATCACAAGTCTCCTCCTAGCCTTCAATTTCCCGCCGCACGGCGGGGGCATCGCCCGCATGATGGGCGAGCTGGCGCAGCGATACCCGCGCAACGCACTCGTCGTCTCCAGCGGGGCGTATGCGGACAGCGCCGCGAGCGACGCCACCGTCCCCCAGGCGGTGGATCGCGTCGGCATCCGCGCGACCCGGCTGCGCGCGATCCACGGCCTCGCGCTGTGGACGTGGCGCGCGAGCCTGCTCGCGCGACGCCACGCGCCGGGATTCGTCTGGTGTGGCGAGCTGAAGCCGGCCGGCTATCCCGCCCGCTGGCTGCGCGCGCGCTACGGCGTGCCGTACGGCGTGATCGTCTACGGCACCGAGCTGCTCCTGCTCGACGCCAAAATCCGGCGCAGCGCGTTCAAGCGGGGTACGGCGGGGAGTCTGCTCGGCGGCGCCGCGGTCGTCGTCGCGATCAGCCGCTGGACCGCGGACCTCGCGCGCGACGTGCTGCTCGCCCTCGGCAAGACCGATCTCGCCGGCCGCGTCGAAACGGTGCCCCTCGGCACGACGCCGGCGCATTTCCGGCCGGGGATCGACGCGCGCGCGGCGCGCGCGAAACACGGCCTCGATGACGGCGGGCCATGGCTGCTGACCGTCTCGCGGCTCGAATGGCACAAGGGGATCGATACGGTGATGCGCGCCCTGCCGGCGGTGCGCGCCGCGCATCCGGGTACGCGCTACGCCGTCGTGGGCTCGGGGCCGCGGCGACCGCAGCTCGAGCGGCTCGCGGCGGAGCTCGGGGTGACGGAAGCGGTGCGGTTCCTCGGTGCCGTGCCCGACGCGGAGCTGGCCGCGATCTACAACGCCGCCGATCTGTACGTCGGCGCGTCGCGGCGCCACGAGCTGCTGGTCGAGGGGTTCGGCATCTCGCTGGTCGAAGCGTCGGCGTGCGGCCTCGCGGTGGTCGGCGGGCGTTCGGGCGGCGTGCCCGACGCGGTGCGGGAGGGGGAGACCGGGATTCTGGTGGATCCGGACGATCCGGGCGCCGTCGCGGCGGGGGTCAACGCGCTGCTCGCCGATCCCGAGCGGCGCAAACAATACGGCGCGGCGGGGCGCCGCGCCGTGGAGACTTTCTACAACTGGGATCGGGTGGTGAAGGATCTCATCCGGATCGACGCAGCGTACCGCTTGCCTGCTCGGCCGGCCGAGCGATGATCGCGTAGGTCGGGCAGTGGCGAATGAAGCCGCCGTCGAGCGGCGACCACTCCTGCTCGGGCTCCGTCACCACCGCCTTCTGCTCCGAGTCGAGCACGAACATCCCCTGCGGCGCCTGTACCAGGCACGACCCGCAGCCGATGCAGCGCTCCCGCTCGACACGCACCCGGACGCGCCGCTTGGGGAAGATCCCCACGTCGCCCGGCTCCGGCCACTCCGGCGCGCGGTCGAGCGCGGCGATCGTCGCGCGGTAGCCCTCTTCCACTTCCTCGCGCAGGTGATCGAACGAAAACAGCGACACATGCTCGACGCGCGGCTGGATGTAGAAGACGGGCGGCGTCGTCCACGTGCGGACGCGCAGCTCGAGCAGCGACTGCATCAGGAGCTCGGTCGCGCGCGCGAACACCCCGGCGAAGCCTTCGTCCTGCGCGTCGGCGGTGAGCACGCTCGAGGCCGAGACGTCGACCGCCACGATCATCTCCGGGCCCCCTCCCATCGCGCGCGCCGCGGCGAACGGCACGTTGGACACGACGGCGCCGTCCACGTAAAAGCGCCCGCCGATCTCATGGGGGGGGAAGTAGCCGGGCAGCGCGCACGACGCGAACACGGCATCCGCCACACGAATGTCGTCGAGACCCGGCAGCCCCCAGAAGACCTGCATGCCGGAGTTCAGGTCCACCGTGTTGACGACGACGGGAGGATCGAGCTGCTGGAACATCAGCTCACCGACGGTGCGCCGGATCAGCTCTTCGAGCGGCTCGCGCCGGAACAGCGCGGGGGAGCGCATGCGCTTGAACGCCATGTCGGCGTGGGCGACGGCGAACACGTCCTTGCGCTTCAGGCCGAGGGCGATCTCGCGGAGCTTGGCGATCCCCATGCCGCCCGCCCACGCCGCGCCCACGAGCGCGCCGACGCTCGACCCGATGATGCGCGAGGGTCGGTGTCCGCGTTCGAGCAGCGCCTGGAGCACGCCTACATGCGCGAGCCCCTTCATGCCGCCGCCGCCGAGCACGAGGGTGAACGGGGTGTCTGTCTTCACGTCGCGTGTCCGCTTGCCGGAGGGGTAAAGTCCCGAGTAACGTAGTCGAGACCCCCATGCCGGCGCCACTCTTTTGGCATCGTCTCGTGCGCGACCGCTGGGCCCGGCTCGGGCTCGCGCTCGTCGCCGGTCTCGCCGTCCTGGCGCTGCTCGCGCCCTGGCTCGCGCCCGGCGACCCCTTCCGCGGCGCGCTGTCCGCCAGTTTACGCGGTCCCTCCGACGGCTTCCTGCTCGGCAGCGATGCGCAGGGCCGCGACGTGCTGTCGCGCGTGATGTACGGCGCCCGGTTGTCGCTCGCGGTGGGCCTCATCAGTCAGAGCATCGCGCTCTCGCTCGGCGTCACGCTCGGCCTGATCGCCGGCTACTACGGCCGCTGGGTGGACAGCGTGCTGATGCGCGTCGCCGACGTCACGCTCGCGTTTCCGTCGCTGCTCTTGCTGATCGCCATCGCCGCCGCCCTGAAGCCCTCCCTCCCCGCCGTCTTTGTCGTGATCGGCCTCGTGGGGTGGGCGGGAATGGCGCGGCTGGTCCGCGGCCAGGTGCTGGTGGCGCGTGAGCTCGAGTACGTGCAGGCGGCGCGGGCGCTCGGCTCCTCCGACGCGCGCATCATCGCGCGCCACCTCCTGCCGAACGTCGTCGCGCCCGTGATCGTGGCCGCGACGCTCGGCATCGGCGGCGCGATCATGGCCGAGGCCGCGCTGTCGTTCATCGGCCTCGGCGCGCAACCACCCACGCCGTCGTGGGGCGCGATGGTCGCCGAAGGGCGCGACCTGCTGCGTGTGGCGCCGTGGGTCTCGCTCGTCCCCGGCATCGCGATCGGCCTCGCGGTCCTGGGCTTGAACCTGCTGGGCGACGGGTTGCGCGACGCGCTCGACGTGCGCGCGATATGAGCCCCAACGTCGCGTATCACCCGACCCGGGTGCGCGCGCTGCGCGAGAGCTGCCGCGCGCTCCGCGCCGCCGAGTTTCCGTGGACGGCCGACACCGTCTACCTGAACAACGCGTCCATCGGGCCGATTCCCGAGCGCACTCGGCGCGCGCTCGACGCGTTCACGGCGAAGCGCACCGCGCCGCATCTGTTGCCCGACCGCGAGCTGTTCGCCGGTCTCGCCGCCGCGCGGCTCGGCATCGCCCAGTTGCTCAACGTCGAGCCCGCGGAAGTCGCGCTCGCCACCAACACCGGCTTCGGGCTGAACCTCGCCGCGCGCGCGCTCCCGCTGCAGGCGGGAGACACCATTCTGCTGTCGGATCGCGAGTTTCCCGCCAACGTCTATCCGTGGCTGCTGCTCCAGCAGCAGGGCATTCGCGTCGAGATGGCGCGCTGTCGGCCGGAAGGGTGGCCCGACGAGGAGTTCCTGCTCGAGCGGCTGCGTGATCCCGCGGTACGCGTGCTCGCCATCTCCTTCGTGCAGTTCTCGAACGGCTATCGCGCCGACCTGAAGAAGCTGGGCGACGCGTGCCGCGCCAACGGGACCTTTCTGGTGGTGGACGGGATTCAGGGCGTCGGCAATTCCCTGCTCGACCTGCGCGAGACGCCGGTGGATATCCTCGCCTGCGGCGGCCAGAAGTGGCTGCTGTCGCCGTGGGGGTCGGGATTCGTGTACGTGCGCAAGGAGCTGATCCCCACGCTCGAGCCGGCGGTGACGAGCTGGATGTCCTTCGAAGGGACCGACGACTTCTCACGCCTCACCGAATACAATCCGACGTTCCGTGCCGACGCCCGCCGCTTCGAGATGATCACGTTGCCATATCAGGATTTCGTCGGGATGACGGCATCGCTCAGCCTGCTGCTCGAGATCGGCATCCGCGACATCGCGGAGGTCACCCGCGCCGCGCATGAGCCCGTCGTCAACTGGGCGCAGGAGCGCGGCGTGCGCATCAGCTCACCGCTCGACGACCGCCACCGCTCCGCCATCGTGTGCGTGGCGCCGCCCAAGGCGGTCGAAGCCTATCACGCGGTCAAGCGGGCGCACGTCGTCTGCAGTCTGCGCGAGGGCTCGATCCGGCTTTCGCCGCACTGCTACAACACGGTCGAGGAGATGGAGCGCGTGGTGGAGATTCTAGACGCCGTCACCTAGTCGCCGCTCCATGAGTTTCTTCAGCACCTGAATCTGTCCCGCGTGATACAGATCATGCGACGCGATGCCGGACACCTCCTGCTTCACCTTCCACTTCGATCGCCACCCGCGGCGCTCGAGCTGCGCGGGGTCGAGCCCCGCGATCGCCCGGCGCAGCAGCGCATGCTGCTCGTCGAGCAGCGCGCGATCGCGCCGCCAGGCGGCCTCGTCGGGGCGTCCCGGGAGCGCCGGGAAGTTCGCCCCCTCGCGCGGGAACGAGAGCTCCGGATCGCGCAGCAGGCGCCGCCGCACGATGTATTTCCAGTAGGCGGTGTGCAGCACGAGGTCCCAGATGCAGTTCCGCCCCGGTCCGGGGGGGGGCCGCCACAGCGCCTGCTGCGCCGAGATGCCGCGGATCGTGCCGCGCAGCGGCGTGCCGTGCCAGGCGGGCGCGCGGTACGCCTGATCGAACACCTCCAGCAGCACCCGGACGCGCTGGTCCATGCTCACCCGTCTCGTCTCAACAACGCGTACTCCTTCTTGCCTTTGCGCAGCAGCAGATTCCGGCCGGCCACCCAGTCGGCGTCCCGAATCTCCTGCGCGCGCTGCTGATTCACGTAGATCCCGCCCTGCTCGATGGCGCGCCGCGCCTCGCTTTTCGACTTGACGAGTCCGGTCCGCACGATCGCGTCCACCAGCGTGACGGTTTCCCCCCGCGCGACGGTCGTCGTGGGAATTTCCTTCGCGAGAATCGCGAACGTCTCGTCACTGACGCCCGTGGTGATGGCGACGTCGGTGAACAGGATGGCGCTCGCCTGTGCGGTGGCGACGGCCGCGTCCGCGCCATGGACGCGCTGCACGACGTCAGTCGCCAGCTCCACCTGGGCCGCGCGCGCCGCGGGGTTTTCCCGATGCCGCCACAGGAGGGCGTCGATCTCGGCCTGCGACCGCAGCGTGAACAGCTTCAGGTACTTCTCGACGTCGCGGTCGTCCACGTTCACCCAGAACTGGCGGAACTGGTACGGTGACGTGAGCTCGGGATCGAGGTAGATCGCTCCCGTTTCGGATTTCCCGAATTTTTGGCCCGAGGCCATCGTCACGAGCGGCGCGACGAGCCCGTGCGCCTCGGCGTTCTCCACCCGGCGGATCAGGTCGCAGCCGGCGGTGATGTTCCCCCACTGATCGCTCCCGCCCACCTGCAGCGTGCACTGCCGCTCCCGATATAGATGAAGGAAGTCGTATGCCTGAAGCAGCATGTAGCTGAATTCGGTGTACGACAGTCCCGTCTCGAGCCGCGCCTGCACCGACTCCTTCTGGAGCATCACGTTGACCGTAAAGTGCTTCCCGACGTCGCGCAAAAAGTCGATCACTCCCTGCGCGGCGAGCCATTTCGCGTTGTCGAGCACCAGGGCGGCCGTCTTCCCGGGGCCGAACTCCAGAAAGCGCGCCATCTGATCGCGCTGGCGCTGGAGGTTGTCGCGGATCTGCTCCTTGGAGAGCAGCGGCCGCTCGCCGCGCTTGCCCGAAGGATCGCCGATCAGCCCCGTGCCGCCGCCCATCAGCACGATGGGGCGATGTCCATGGCGTTGCAGGTTGGCGAGCAGCATCAGCGGCATCAGGTTGCCGAGCTGAAGGCTGGGGGCGGTAGGATCGAAGCCGCAGTAGGCGGTGACGGGTCCCTTCGCCAGGTGTTCGGCCAGGCCGGGCGTCGCCTGTTGCACGAAGCCACGCCATTCGAGCTCTGTGAGCACCGCCGGTTGCGTCATGGCCGCGAATCGTACGGACGGGGGGCCACGCTGGCAAGCGCCGCGGGCCCTCACTAGGTTGTGAGAGATGACGGCCCCTCCGACGGTTCGTAACTCGTTCATCGGGCGCTGGTGGCGCGAGCCCAGGCACCGCCGCCGCGTCTTCGTGGCGACCGCGCTCGCGTGCCTCTACGCCGGCGGGCTCGCGTACGGCTCGTGGACGCGGGTGTGCGCCGCCGAGCGCTGCCCGTCCATCGCGCGTCTCGAGCCGGGCGCGGGCGGCCAGCTCCAGACGTCCAAGGTCTACGCCGCCGACGGCCGCCTGATCACGGAGCTGGGCATCGAGCGCCGGACCGTGGTGCGCGTGAATGAAATTCCGATTCACGTGCGCCAGGCGTTCATCGCGACGGAGGACAAGCGCTACTACTCGCACAACGGCATCGATTTCGTGCGCTTCCCGGGCGCCGTGCTGGACCGCTTCCGCGGCTTCTCGACGATCACGCAGCAGCTCGCGCGCAACGTTTTTCCCGAGGAGATCAGCCGCGAGCGCACCCTGACGCGCAAGCTGAAGGAGATGCGCGTCGCGATCGAGCTGGAGCGCAACTTCCCCAAGGACACGATCCTCGAGCTGTACCTCAACAAGATCAACCTCGGGCCGAGCGTCTACGGCGTCGAAGCGGCGGCGCAGGTGTTCTTCGGCAAGTCGGCGCGCGATCTGAACGTGGCCGAAGCGGCGACGTTGGCGGCGCTGCCCAAGGCGCCGGGGACCTACAGTCCCCGGAACCATCCGGACCGCGCCGTCCTGCGGCGCAACGTCGTGCTCAACCTGATGCGCGACCAGGGCTACATCACGCCGGCGGACGCGGAGTTCTGGAAGGCCTATCCCCTCGAGCTGACGACGCGGCGCACGAGCTACGGCGACGTCGCGCCCTACTTCGTCGAGTGGCTCCGCACCGCCTACCTCGAGCCGCGCTTCGGGCGCGATCTGTACGAGAAGGGGCTGCGCATCTACACGACGCTCGACCTCGACATGCAGGAGGCCGCCGAGCGCGCCCTGCAGTCGCAGCTCGACGAGATCGAAGCGGGCGCCTATTCGGACGGCACGTTCGAGGGCCGCACGTATCGCGAGTACATCGAGCAGGGGCGGGCGAGCGGCGAGGACCAGGGGCCGTTCTCGCCGTATCTCCAGGGCGCGATCGTCGCGATCGACGTCAAGACCGGGCACATCCTCGCCATGGTCGGCGGCCGCGACTACGTGGACTCCAAGTGGAACCGGATCACGCAGTCGGCGCGGCCGCCCGGCTCGACGTTCAAGCCGTTCGTCTATTCGGCCGCGGTGCGCGCGGGACATCCGGTCACCGAGATGCTCGACGACTCGCCGCTCGATCCGCCGGTGATGCAGCTCGACAGCACGCTGTGGCAGCCGCAGGACTACGACTACACGACGCTCGGCCTGATCCCGATGCGGCAGTCGCTGTATCTCTCGCGCAACCTCTCGACGATCAAGCTGGGCATGGCGCTGGGCGAGCAGACGGTCATCGGCGAGACGCGCCGCTATGGCATCACCACGCCGCTGCCGCCCTATCCGTCGATTCACATCGGCGCGCGCGAAGTCCGGCCGATCGAGCTGATCGCCGCCTACTCGGCGTTCGCCAATCTGGGCGTGCGCGTCGAGCCGATCGGCATCCAGCGCATCGAGGATCGCCAGGGCACGATCCTCTTCCAGTCCACCGTGCGGCGCGAGCAGGTGATGGACCCCGAGCACGCCTGGCTCATGCTCGATATGCTGCGCGATGTGATGCGCTGCCAGCCGGGCTCGGGCCCGCACCGCTGCGGCACCGCCGCCGGTGCGGTCGCCGGGCTGCGCGTGCCGATGGGCGGCAAGACCGGCACCACCGACGATTACACCGACGCCTGGTTCGTGGGCTTCACGCCGGAGATCGTCTCGGGGATCTGGCTCGGCTACGATCTCCAGCGGCGCATCATGAACAACGCCGGCGGCGGGCGCATCGTCGCGCCGGCGTGGACGAAGTTCATGCGCGACGTCTACGACCGCCGGCCCGCGCCGCCCAACTGGGGCCGGCCCGACGCGCTGGTCAGCCGGGAAGTGGACTGGACCAACGGCTTTCTCGCGACGCCGTTCTGCCCGCTCGAAGTGCGGCGCTGGGAGTGGTTCTACCCGGAGACCGAGCCCACGCAGGTCTGCACGGTGCACTCGCCCTTCGGCGTAGGGATCACGCCCTAGCGCTTGCTGCGCATCCGCGCGGGTCGAGTGCATCCCGTCACGGCGCCGCCCATCGAGGACGGCGCCGTTCTCGTGGACGACGCCGGAGGGATCGTAGCCGTGGGCTCCCATTCCCGCGTGCCCACCCCGCACACCGCCGAGCTGCTCGAATTCAGGGACGCCGAGCTCGTGCCCGGGCTCATCAACTGCCACACGCATCTCGAGCTGACGCATCTGGAAGGCGGACAGCATCGCGAGCCGGAATTCGTGCAGTGGATCCGGCGCGTCCGCACGCTGAAAGACGCGCTGCCGGCCGACGCGCTCGACGCCGCCGCCGCCGCGGGCATCCGCGACCTCTGGAGCCGCGGCGTCACCTGCGTCGCGGACACGGGCTCGAGCGGGGCCGCGATGCGCGCCATGGCGACCCTCGGCGCGCGCGGGATCGCGTACCAGGAAGTGTTTGGCCCCGATCCGGCGCAGTGCGCCGCGAGTATGACCGAGCTGCGCGCCGCCGTCGACGGATTGCGCCGGCTTGCGACATCACAACTCCGGGTCGGCGTCTCCCCGCACGCGCCGTACACCGTGAGTGCCGAATTGTATGCAGCGGTGGCCGCATTCGCCGAGCGCGAGCGGCTGCCGATCGCCGTCCATCTTGCTGAATCGAAGGATGAGACCGTGCTCGTCCGCGATGGCGCGGGTCCGTTCGCCGAGGCCCTGCGCGCGCGGGGCATTGCCGTAGACGCGCAGCGGCAGTCGCCCGTGGAATTTCTCGTGCGACGTGCCGTCGTGACTCGTGGGACACTGTGCATTCACTGCGTGCAGGTCGACGAGACCGATATCGTGCTGCTGCGGGAGGCCGGAGCCGCGGTCGCCCACTGCCCGCGCTCCAACCGTGCGCATGGGCACGGCACCGCGCCGCTCGCCCTCTTCCGGGAAGCCGGCCTGCCGGTTGGGCTGGGCACCGATTCGGTGGTCAGTGTGGGAGAGCTGGATCTGGGGGCGGAGGCGGAGGCCGCCGGCCTGTCGGGCGACGACGCGCTGCGGATGCTGACGATAGAAGGAGCGCGCGCCCTCGGCTGGGAGCAGGAGATCGGCTCGTTGGAGGCGGGAAAGTCGGCGGATCTCGCGGTGCTCCCCCACGCCTCCTCACGCCGTCCCACGCCGTCTCACGCCTCTCTTCTTACAGTGGTCAGCGGTCGTATCGTGCACCAGATTTCGGCCCCATGAAGACGCAGCGTCATGCGGCCATCCTGCGCATCGTGCGCGGGGAAACGATCGGCAGCCAGGAGCAGCTGCGTGAGCAGCTGAAGGCCGAGGGCTTCGCCGTCACCCAGGCGACGCTGTCGCGCGACATCCGGGAGCTGGGCCTCGCCAAGATCGCCGCGCCCGACGGCGGGTCGCGGTACGCTGTCTCGCCCGACGGCTCCGGCGGGGGCGTGCGGCCGCAGCTCGAGCAGCTCCTCCCGACGATGCTCGTCTCCGCCGAGGGGGTGGGCCCGCTGCTCGTGCTCAAGACCACCACGGGCGGCGCCCAGGCGCTCGGGCTCGCGCTCGACGGGGCGGGGTGGAGCGAAGTGATCGGCACCATCGCGGGCGACGACGCGATTCTGGTGATCGCGCGCAGCGAGCGCGCGCGGCGCGCGGTGCAGGTGCGCCTCAAGGAGCTCGCCGGATTGCCCGCTTGACAGCGCTTCGCGGCCAGCCGTATTTTTATGCATGACCATGCATAAAACTCGGACGGTGGTGCTCGCCTATTCCGGCGGACTCGACACCTCCGCCATCGTGCCGTGGCTCAAAGAGACGTACGACGCCTCCGTCGTCTGCTTCGCCGCCGACGTCGGGCAGGGACTTGGCGAGCTCGACGGCCTGATCGCCAAGGCGAAGCGCTCGGGCGCCGACGACTGCGTCATCGAAGATCTGCGCGAAGAGTTCGTTCGCGACTTCGTCTTCCCCACGCTCCGCGCCGGCGCCGTCTACGCCCGCACCTACCTGCTCGGCACGTCCATAGCCCGCCCGCTCACCGCGGCGCACCAGGTGCAGCTCGCGCAGCGCATCGGCGCCGAGGCGGTGTCGCACGGCTGCACCGGCAAGGGCAACGATCAGGTGCGCTTCGAGCTGACGTACGCCGCGCTCGCGCCCGATCTCCAAGTCATCGCGCCGTGGCGCGAGTGGGATTTCCAGGGCCGCGAGGACCTGATTGCCTACGTGCGCGCCAAGGGCGTGCCGGTGCAGGCCACAGCCGAGCAGCCGTATTCGACCGACCGCAACCTCTGGCACTGCTCGCACGAGGGCGGCATCCTCGAAGATCCCTCCCAGGAAGCGCCCGAGCACATCTTCGTCATGACCAGGAATCCCCTCGAGGCTCCCGATACGCCCGTCGTCCTGTCGATCGGCTTCGAGGAAGGCACGCCCGTCTCCGTGGACGCCGTGCCGCTGGGCCCCGTCGAGCTGCTCGAGACGTTGAACGAAATCGCGGGCGAGCATGGCGTGGGCCGCGCCGACGTCGTCGAGGATCGGCTCGTCGGCATGAAATCGCGCGGCGTCTATGAGACGCCGGGCGGCACGCTGCTCTACGCCGCGCATCGTGAGCTCGAGCAGATGACGCTCGACCGCCGCGTGCTGCGGATGAAGGACGAGCTGGCGCTGCGCTACGCCGATCTCGTCTACGACGGCCGCTGGTGGACCCCGGAGCGGGAGGCGCTCGACGCCTGCATCACCAGCACGCAGCGCACCGTCACCGGTACGGTTCGGCTCAAGCTCTACAAGGGCGGCATCACCGTCGCCGGGCGCGAGAGCCCGTACGCGCTGTACCAGCCGTCGTACGCCACGTTCGGCAAAGACAACGTCTACAATCAAAAGGATGCGGAGGGCTTCATCCGGCTGTACGGGTTGGCGATTCGCATCGGAGCCGGACTCAAGGCGCAACACGTCGCGGATGAAGTCTGAAATAGCGCATCACATGTGGGGCGGACGCTTCGCCCTCGGCGTCGGGCCGAGCGACGCGCTCGACGCACTCAACCGCAGTCTCCCTGTCGACCACCGCCTCTGGCCGCAGGACATCGCCGCCAGCAAGGCGTGGGTCCACGCCCTCGGCCGCGCCCGCGTGCTGTCGGCTTCTGAAGAAGCGCAGCTCCTCGCGGGACTCGACCGCGTCGGTGACCGCCTGGCCGACGGCGCCGCGGTGGGCGCGCCGGACGAAGACGTGCACACCCTCGTCGAGCGGCTGCTGTACCAAGAAATCGGCGCGGTCGCCGGCAAGCTGCACACCGGCCGCTCCCGCAACGACCAGGTCGCCACCGATCTCCGGCTCTGGACACTGGACGCGATCGATCAGCTCGACGCCGGCGTGGCCGCGCTCGGCCGGGCGCTGGTCTCGAGAGCCCAGGGCGGTCTCGACGCGCTCCTCCCCGGATATACGCACGGCCAGCGGGCCCAGCCGGTGCGTTGGGGCTACGTGCTGCTGGCCCACGCCTGGCCGCTCGTGCGCGACCGCCAGCGGCTGGCCGACGCGCGACGCCGCACCGCCGAACTGCCGCTCGGCTCGGGCGCGCTCGCCGGGTCCGGCTTTCCCGTCGACCGCGTGCTGCTCAAGGAGGCGCTCGGCTTCCGGGCCGTGTCGTCCAACGCGCTCGACGCGACGGGCGATCGCGACTTCGTGGCGGAGGTGCTCTTCGCCATCGCGCTCACCGGCGTGCACCTCTCGCGGCTCGGCGCCGAGCTGATCGGCTACGCGAGCGGCGAACTCGGATTCGTCACCTTGTCGGACGCGTTCAGCACCGGGTCGAGCCTCATGCCGCAGAAGCGCAACCCCGACGTCTTCGAGCTGGCGCGCGGCAAGGCCGGCCGCCTGCTGGGCGACTGCGTCGCGCTGCTCGCGACCCTCAAGGGCCTTCCCGCCGGGTATCAGAAAGACCTGCAAGAAGACAAGGCGCTGCTGTTCGATGCGTGCGATACGCTCGCGCTCGTCCTCCCCGCGGTGACCGGCGCGATCGAAACGCTGACCATCCATCCCGAGCGCATGGCGGCCGCGCTCGATCCCGCGATGCGCGCCACCGATCTCGCCGATCTGCTGGTCGAAGCGGGTGTGCCGTTCCGCGAGAGTCACGGTCTCGTGGGCCGGCTGGTGCGGGCCGCCGAGGACGCCGGAGTCGCGCTAGATCAGGTCGCGCCCGATGTGGCCGCCGCGATCCATCCGGCGCTGGCGACCGCGGTGACGCAGCTCGGAACGTGGGAACGGAGTGTGGAAAGCCGTGCCACCCTGGGGGGTGCGTCACGGGCGTCGATGGAGTCGCAAATCGAGGAATTACGCCGCGCGTTCGCGCCCGGAGGCAACGCGTAACCCCGTCACTTGCCGCAGCTTGGCGAAACATGTTAGCATTGGTGGCCGCCTCATTCATTGGAGTGAGACGGCCATTTTTTGAGAGGAGCAGCTGGTGCGGTGTCTCGCGCTGAACGCGTCGTTCGAGCCCCTGACCATGGTCCCGGTGCGCCGGGCGCTCCGCCTCATCATCGACGGCAAGGCCGAAGTGGTGGAGGCGGAGGGCTCGCCTGTGCACAGCGAGCGACTTGCCATTCCGCGCCCGGCGGTGATTCGCCTGGTGCGGTTCGTGCACGTCCCCCGCCGCTTCCGCCGTCAGGTCACCAACACATTCCTCTTTGCACGCGACAACTACCGCTGCCAGTTCTGCGGCCGCACCCAGCACGAGCTGCGCCATCGCGAGTGCCTCACGCGCGACCACCTCGTGCCGCTGTCGCGCGGCGGCACCAATGGGTGGACCAACGTCCTGACCGCCTGCTCGAGCTGCAACACCCGCAAGGGAAACCTGCTGCCCGAAGAAGTCGGGATGCATCCGCTGCACGCGCCGCACGAGCCGCACTTCGTGCACCTGTCGTGGGCGGTGCGCCGCCTCACCCGGACGCAGGCGAAGTACATCCGCCTCTTCTACGGCGCCGACACGCTGGCGACCCTGGAGTCGCTGTGAGCAAGATGCCCTGGCTCATCGCCGGCGCCGCCGTGGTGGGGCTGGGCGCGGTACTGCTCGCCGGCTCTGGTACGGCGTCGGACACGCATGGCGGGGCGCACCCCAATCCGCGCCGCGACATCACCGCGGAGCGCGTGCTGCCCCTGTCGCTGATCCCGCGGACGATCGGCGCCGTGGAGGCGTACGCCGCCGCCCGCCGCGTCCCCGCCACGCTGGACGGCCTCTACTGCCACTGCGACTGCTCGCAGCACGCGGGTCACCGCTCGCTGCTGACGTGCTTCGAGTCGGATCATGGGGCGTTCTGCGACATCTGCATGGGGGAGGCGATGCTGGCGTCCACGCTGGTTGCCCGCGGGACGTCCCTCCAGGAAATTCGCGCCGCTATCGATCGCCAATTCGGATCATAGGACTCCGGGCCTCCAGCCGCTGCCGCGGCAACCCGGCGAGCCGTACCAGCACCCGCTGCGCCCCCCGCGCCAACGCCTGACCGAGATTCCCCTCGCCTGACACCACCGGTCCCACATCGCCCGCGAGCCACCGGGACAGTTCCTGGAGATCGGTGTCGTTCAGCGTCGTGACCTCGAGCCGCGCCAGATAGTAGAACCGCCCGCGGCCGGCGCCGCCGGTCCCCAGCGTCACGGTGTAAGGAATGTCGAGGGCGCGCGTCAGATCTTCGGGCGTCGCATAGCGTGTGATCTCGCCGCCGCCGCGGATGAGCACGAAGTCGTCGGCCAGCGGATCGTGGCGCGCGACGGCCGTCCAGCTCGCTTCCCGCACATACTGATCGAACCAGCTCGCGCGCACCTTCCACAGCTCGAGCGTGTACTCGAGCCGCAGCGGGAACCCCGACCGCATCAGCGCGACGAACTTCCCGTCCGTCAGCAGCCCGGTGCTGCGGACGCGGGGCACGGCGTTTTGCACCGTGACGTTGAGTGAGGGTCCTCCGCCTCCACCAGGGCGATCCTGGGCGGCGATGGCGCCGCAGGAGAGGACGCTCAGCAGGAGGGCCAGGCCTCCCGGGGTGCGCACTCTAGAACCGGTGGTCGAGCCGGACCGTGAGGCGCAGCCGTTCGCCGGTGGTCACCGCCTTCGCGAGGTACACTCCGAACCCGCCCCAATCGACGCCCAGGCCCACATCCACGAGCCAGCTGTCGAACGGGGGCAGCTGGCTGCCTGGCAGCCGCCCGGGCCCGTTGCCCACGAGCCATCCCTGGCCGGCGTCGGTGAACACGACGAGATCGAGCCCCTCGAGCCAGAAGAGCGAATTGCTGTAGTCGTCGTCGCTCTCGCCGCGACCGGGATTGTAGCTCCAGTTGAGCTTCAGATGCCCGCGGTACTCCGCCTGCACCGCGACGATGCGGTCGCAGGCGGCGAGCCGGCTCCCGGCGAACGCGGCGTCGACGATGTCGCGGTTGCAGGCCGCCGCGCGGAACGGATGGCCGGGCATCGGGTCGGGGCCGCCGAGCGACAGCCGCTTCTGGATCGGCAGCGCATCACCGCCCACCCACCCGCCCGTCACGAGCCGGAGATTCACCCGCCCCGATGGACTGACGCGCAGGTAGCGGCGGACGTCCACGAACAGCCGGCTGAAGGCGTACGACCCGTCGGTCGGGATGGGCTCGCGTACGGTCGCGGGGACTCCCGCATTCGGGATCACATCCTTGCTGCGGCCGTGCTCCATCGTGGCGCGTACCAGCCATCCCGCCGTCGGGTCGGCGACGTCGTTGCGCGTGTCGAGCGTCGCGTTGGCGGCGAGCGTCGTGAAGTGGCCTTCGTCGATCGGGGCGTTGGGCCGCCACGGATCGGAGTTGCGGAACACCGTCCAGGGATCGCGGGCGGCGACGCTCGTCTGCCACTCGTAGCGCACCTCGAACGACGTGCTGAGCTGGCGCTCCGGATTGGCGAAGACGCGGGCCGCCCATCCCTTGTTGAGGTAGTAGTCGCGATAGTCGCGCGCGAACAGGAACGCGCTCCACCCGATCTCGGCGCTGCGCAGGCCCCAGTCTTCGACCGGCGTGACCACGTCGTAGGCGCGCAGGCCGATGCCGACCGGGCGCATCTCGCCCGAGCGCAGCTCGCTGCGCAGCATGTAGCCGAGGTCGCTGCGGTTGTCGGAGAGATCCCCCGCCGAGCGGAAGACGCCGAGCGCGTCCGCGCGCAACCGGAAGTTGTCCTGGAGCTTCCAGTCGAGCAGCGGGCCGAACACCACCGGCAGCCCCTCCACGCGGTTGAACGTGCCGCCGGTGGCGATCGTCAGGGACGAGCGGGTGTCGGCTTCGCCCCAGGAGACGCGCGCGCCCGGATTGAACAGCCGGCGCCGCAGATTTGGGGCGTAGGCGATTTCGTCGCCTTCGCCGCGCAGCCGGTAGAGCAGGGGCTCGCGGTACACGCGCGCTCGTCCCGCGACGCGCGCACCCGCCCCCCCGCCGACCGTCCCCCCGACGACGATCAAATCGCCGGTGATTTGAGCGCCGGTGTCGAGCAGCAGGTCGCCGTTCACGATCAGCAGCGTGCCGTCCACGCGCCCAGCCACGAAGACCGGGCCGTTGCGCACCGCGACGTTCCCCCGCCACTCGTTGCCGCGCGGCAGCCGGGTCCGGCCCACGAGACGCGTCGTCCCGGCCGCGTTGTAGAACGCGATGACCTCCTCGGTCACCGCGCGCGGCAGCACGCGCGATTGCAGCGTGGCGCCCGAGCTGTCGGGGTGAATGACGATCGTGGTGTCCTGCACGACCGCGAGAGCCATGAGAAAGACGAGCATGGGTCAGCCTTCGTTAGAGCTGGTAATGCGCGGCGGCTCGATCCCGAGGCGCCGCATCCGGCGATAGAGGTTGGCGCGGTCGGTGGCGAGCCGGCGCGCCGCTTCCGCGACATTGCCGCGCGACACCGACAGCGCCCGGGCGATCAGCTCCCGCTCGGCGCGGTCGAGCGTGTCGGTCAGGGAGACGTCGCGCCACGGTTCATCGGCTCCCCCCGGGCGGGGCGGTGCCCCGCCGTCCTGGGGCAGCACCCGGGCGACGTCGGCGGCGGTGATGACCTCCGCGGTCGCAAGGATGGCCAGGCGCTCGACGATGTTCGCGAGCTCGCGCACGTTTCCCGGCCAGGCGTACGCCGCCATCAGCGACACGGCGCCCGCGTCGAACGCCACGGTCCGGCCGATCCGCGCGCCGACCCGCGCGGCGAAGTGCTTGACGAGCGGCGCGACGTCGTCCGGCCGCTCGCGCAGCGGCGCGATGTGGATCGGCAGCACGTCGAGCCGGAAGCGCAGGTCTTCGCGGAACTGACCCTGCCGCACCGCCCGGGCCAGGTCCTTGTTGGTCGCGGCGAGGACGCGGACATTGACCGTCAGCGGCCGCTCGCCGCCCAGTCGCTCGACGACGCCGGTTTCCAGTACCCGCAGCAGCTTCGCCTGCGCTTCCGCTCCCAGATCTCCCACTTCATCCAGAAACAGCGTCCCGGTGTCCGCCAGCTCAAAGCGGCCCTGCCGGCGCTCGGTGGCGCCCGTGAACGCGCCGCGCTCGTGGCCGAACATCTCCGATTCGACGAGATCGCGCGGCAGCGCGGCGCTGTTGACGGTGACGAACGGCTTCGCATGGCGCGCGCTCTGCCGGTGGATCGCCGACGCCACCAGCTCCTTGCCGGTCCCCGATTCGCCCGTGATCAACACGCGCGACTCGGTGGGGGCCACGCGCGCGATCATCGCACGCAGCGTTGCCATCGCTTCCGACGATCCCACGAGCGGATCGGCGTGGCCCAGCTGCTCGTGCAGCCGCCGGTTCTCGGCGAGCGTGCGGCCCAGCTCGAGCGCGCCGCGCAGCGCGACCAGCACCCCCTCCGGCGTGAGCGGCTTCTCGAGAAACTGGAACGCGCCGAGCTTCGTCGCGCGCACCGCGTCGGCGAGGCCGGCCTTGCCGCTCATCATGACGACGGGGACGTGCGGCGCGCGCCGCTTGATCGCCTCGAGCGTCGCGAGACCGTCGGGGCCCGGCGGCATCATGAGGTCGAGCAGCACCGCGTCGGGGCTGTCTTCGTTCAAACGAACGAGCGCCTGGCTGCCGTCGGGCGCCTCGATGATCTCGAACCCCTCCGACTGGAGCAGGGCGCCGATCATCTTGCGGATATTGGCTTCGTCGTCGACCAGCAGGATGCGGCTCATGTCCTCACCCCCTGACCCCCTCTCCATCCTGGAGAGGGGGAAAGACGATAACGAACGTCGCGCCGCCGCCGGGTGTCTCGGTGACGGTGATCGTGCCGCGGTGCGCCTCGAGCGTCGAGCGCACCAGCGCGAGCCCCAGGCCCGTGCCGTCGCTCTTGGTGGTGAAGTACGGCTCGAAGATCCGCTGGCGCAGCTCGGGGGCGATGCCGGGGCCATGGTCGGCGATGGTCACGGCGAGTCCGCTCCCGTCTCCGGCGACGGTGATATCGATGGCGCCGCGCCCCTGCATCGCTTCGGCGGCGTTGCGGACCAGGTTGGCGAAGGCGCGGCGCAGCGGATCGTAGTGACCGACGAGCGACCGCCGGCCCCCGTTGGCGTGGACGCTGACGCGCACCCCGTCGGGGACGCCGGTGCGTCCCAGCTCCTCGAGCAGCTCCACCAGATCGACCTCGCTCTGCGGGCCTTCCGGCATGCGTCCGAAGTCTGCGAACTCGCGCGCCAGCCGCTCCAGCCGGTCGGTCTCCGCAGCCAGCACCTGGATGGCTGTGGCCGTCAGGCCGTCCGGCTGTCCGGCCGTCCGTTCCGCCGTCCGTTCGAGTTGATCGACGGCGATGCGCATCGACGTCAGCGGATTCTTGATCTCGTGCGCCACGCGCCGGGCGACTTCGCGGAACGCCCGCAGGCGCTCGGCCTCGAGCTCGCGCTCGCGCGCCGAGACGAGAGCGGCGGCGAGATCGCGCAGCGCCTCGCGCAGCGACTCGAACTCCGGGGCGCCGCGCGACAGGGACGCGTCGGGGAGCGGGGCGCGGCGGCGGATGA
>JAUYMC010000355.1 GCA_030699545.1 Gemmatimonadales bacterium
CGTCGCCCAGCGCGTGTGCGCGATCGCGGTCGTGCCGAGCGGCAGGCTGTTGCCGAGCTCCCGCTCGAGCGCCGCGATCTTGCCGGGCGCGCGGAACAGCTCGAGCCCGCCGTTCACGACCGCCAGTCCCGCCGAGTCGTAGCCGCGATACTCGAGCCGCTTCAGTCCGTCGAGCACGAGCGGCGCCGCGGCCCGCGTTCCCGTGTAGCCTACGATCCCGCACATAGGTGCCGCCCTTCTGTGATCAGATGTTCCGCGTCCGCGCGTTCGGCCGCTTCCGCGATGAATCGAATGATTGGTTCCGTACCCGACGGCCGGACGTGCAGCCACCGATCGGCCCACGCCAGCCGCAGCCCGTCCTGCGTGTCGGCGGCCGCATCCGGAAAGCGGGCGCGCAGCGCCGTATAGACCTCGCCCATCGACTCCGCATTCCACATGCCGCGTTCCACCTTGGCTTTGACGATCGTATAACGCGGCGCCCGGGCGACAAGTTCGCTCACGCTCACCCGCTCTCGCGCCAGCAGTGACAGGACGAGGGCGGCGGCGAGCGGCGCGTCCCGGCCCACGTGGAGCGCGGGATACATCACGCCCCCATTGCCTTCGCCCCCGATCACCGCCTTGAGGGCGATGATCTTCCGTGCCACGTGCGCCTCGCCCACCGGCGCCCGCACCACCGTGGCGCCGCTCGCCCGGGCCGCGTCGTCCACTACGAGCGACGTGGACAGGTTGCAAACAACGGGCCGACGCCGCGACGGCCGGACGGCCCGGATGGCAAAGGCCAGCGTGTAGTCCTCACCGATCGCCCGCCCCGTCTCGTCGACGATCGCCAGCCGGTCGACGTCCGGGTCCACCGCGATGCCGATGTCGGCCCGGTGCTTGCGCACCAGCGCGCCCAACGCTTTCAGATTCTCGGGCACCGGCTCCGGCGGACGGGGAAACAGTCCGTCGGTTTCCAGATTGATCGCCGCCACCCGGCATCCCAGCCGCTTCAGGAGCTCCGGCATGACCGCACCGCCGACGCCCCGCACCGTGTCGAGAGCGACCCGGAAGCGCCGGCGCCGGGTCGCGCTCGCGGTTACGGCTGGAAGTGCGAGCACGGCGGACAAGTGGCGGGAAATCGCTTCCGCATCCGCCCTCAGTCCGCCGATCGCATTGTAGTTGGCTCGTTGCAGGGTCGTATGCCCCGCGGCCATTTCGCGTACCCGCGTACCCGCATCACCATCAAGAAAGATGCCATCGGGCCCGACGAACTTGAGCGCGTTCCACTCGATTGGATTGTGGCTCGCGGTCAGGATGAGGCCGCCGGCCGCCCGATGATGCTCCACCGCGAGCTGCACCGTCGGCGTCGGGACCAGACCGACGTCGATGATGTCGCAGCCGACCGACATGAGCCCGGCGATTGCGGCCTGGGCGAACATGGGTCCCGAAGTTCGGGCGTCTCGGCCCAGAACGATGGACACCGGCCGTCGGGCCGTCCGCCCGCCCGACCGTCCGTTTCTCGCCCATGTGCCGAACGCCGCCGCCCAGCGGGCGACGACTTCGGGGGTCAGGTCGGTGCCGACGAGGCCCCGGACCCCCGACACGCTCACCATCAGGGTGTCGGACATGGGCCGCAACGTAGGGAGTTGCTCGGAGTGCGTCAATCAGACGCGCTCAAATCACGCGCGTCGCGCTTCCATCGCCCGGCTGGGCAGGCGCAGGGGCTGCAGCTGCGGCGTGGGAATCGGCAACGCCGTCGGCCCGTCGAAGGCGCGGCGGAACGCATCCACGACCGCCGCGTCGAACTGCACCCCCTTGCCCTCCTCCAGCTCCCGCATCGCCTGGGCCACGGTGAGGGACGGCCGGTAGGGGCGCACGCTCGTCATGGCATCGAACGCATCGGCGACGCTCACCAGCCGCGCCTCAAACGGGATGGCGTCCCCGCGCAGTTGGTCGGGAGATCCCGTGCCGTCGAAGCGTTCGTGGTGCGACCGCACGATCGCGAGCGCGCCGGGCGCGTCGCGCATCAGCGGCCCCAGAATGCGCGCGCCGATGACGGTGTGCTCCATGATGTGCCGGTATTCCTCGTCGGTCAGCGTGCCCGCCTTGTGCAGCACGCTCTCGCTGACGCCGATCTTCCCCACGTCGTGCAGCTCGGCGCCGAGCGCGATGGTGTCGACCATGTCGCGGTCGAGACCCAGCGCGCGCGCGATGCCCAGTGAATAGTTGGCGACGCGCATCGAGTGACCGCGCGTGTAGGCGTCTTTGGCTTCGAGCGCGAACACGAGCGCGTGCACCCCCTCGAGAAATAGCTCTTCGATGCGGCGCGCCTGCGCCTCGACGCGCTCTTCGAGATGGTGCTGATAGCTCCGGTTCTCGAGCAGCAGGCGCCGCTTGTCCAGCGCCTGCGTGACGCGCGCCCGCACCTCGTCGAGATGGAAGGGCTTGGCGACGTAGTCGAGCGCCCCCATCTGCAGGCAGGCCACGGCGCTCTCGACTTCCGCCACGGCGGTCACGACGATCACCGCCGTTTCGGGCCAGCGCTGGACGATCTCGCGGAGCAGCGACACGCCATCCATCTCGGGCATGCGCAGGTCGGAGATGACCAGCGGCACGGGCGTGTGCTCGAGCTCGCGCAGCGCTTCCACGCCGGAGCCCGCCTCCGCGCAGGTGAACCCCTCGCCTTCGAGCAGGCGCACCAGGACGCGGCGCAGTCGCGGCTCGTCGTCGACGACGAGACAGCGCATTCCGGCAAACGGCGGCATGGCCGCTAACGTATGCGTCGCTTGCCCCTCGCGGAAGCCGCCCTTACGTTCCGGCCATGACGCGCATCGCAGATCAGGATATCACGCGCCGCTTTGCGACCCGGGCGGTCCACGCCGGACATGTAGGTGATCCCCTAAGCGGCGCCGTGATGACCCCGATCTATCAGACGTCCACCTACATCCAGGATGGGCTGGGCCGGCACAAGGGATTCGAGTACGCGCGCACCCGCAATCCCACGCGCGAAGCGCTCGAGCGGAACGTCGCCGCGCTCGAAGGCGGGCATCACGGCTTCGCGTTCGGCTCCGGACTCGCCGCGCTCGACGCGGTGATGACGCTGCTGTCGGCCGGCGATCACGTGGTCAGCGGCGAGAACGTGTACGGCGGCTCGCACCGTCAGATGACGCACATCTGGTCGCGGCTCGGCCTGTCGTTCACGTTCGTCGACGGCGGGGACACCGCGGCGGTGGCCGCCGCCATCACGCCCGCCACCAAGATCGTCTACGCCGAGACGCCCACCAACCCGATGATGCGGCTGTGCGATCTCGCGGCCACCGCCGCGATCGCCCAGCGGGCTGGTGCCCTGTTGGTCGTGGACAACACGTTCGCGACGCCGTTTTTCCAGCAGCCGTTGCCGCTCGGCGCGGACATCGTGCTGCATTCGACGACGAAGTACCTGAACGGCCACTCCGACATGATCGGCGGGCTGCTCGTGACCGATCGCGACGATGTGGCCGAGCGCCTGGGATTCATCCAGAATTCGGTGGGCGCCGTGCCGGGTCCGTTCGATTGCTGGCTCGCGCTGCGCGGTACGAAGACGCTGGCGCTGCGCATGCGCCAGCACGATGCGAGCGGCCGCCGGATCGCGGAGTGGCTCACGCAGCAACCCCGGGTGCGGAAGGTTTACTATCCCGGCCTGCCGTCGCACCCGCAGTACGAGCTGGCGTGCCGACAGATGACGGGGTTCGGCGGGATGATCAGCATCGAGCTGGGCGACGTCGCGTTCGCGCGCCGTGTCGTCGAGCGCACGCGGATCTTCGCGCTCGCGGAGTCGCTGGGCGGGGTGGAGAGCCTCATCGGCCATCCCGCCTCGATGACGCACGCCAGCGTGCCGCGCGAGATGCGCGCGCGCATGGGGCTGACCGACAGCCTGGTGCGGCTGTCGGTGGGGATCGAGGACGTCGACGATTTGATCGCGGACCTCGATCAGGCGCTGGCCGACGACTGAGTGCGCCGCAACGAGAAACACCGGGTTCCCGGCTACGTAGGTGAGGGCACCCATTGCCGGAGAGAGACATGACCGATATCCACCTGCCTGCCGCGCGCCCGCGGAAAGTGCTGACGCAAATCGCGCCCGTTTCCTGGGAGCATCCGGCCGACCGCGCCGCCCTGCAGTCGCTCCGGTCGGTGCCCGGCTTCGACGAAGTCGTGAAAAAGATCTACGGGTTCATCGGTGAGCGCGGCGTGCGCCTGCTGTTTCAGGCCGACGCGGTGCGCGTGGGCCCGACGCAATTCCCCAAGCTGCATCAGCTCTACACCGACGTCCTGACGACGCTGGACTGGGAGCCGCGGCCCGAGCTGTTCGTCTCGCAGACGCCGTTCGTCAACGCCGGCGCCTTCGGGATGGAGCGGCCCTTCATCGTGATCAACTCGGGCGCGCTCAATCTGCTCGACGACGACGAAATGCGGGCGCTGCTGGCGCACGAGCTGGGCCACGTGATGAGCGGCCACGCGCTGTACCGCACCATCCTCGTCCTGATTCTGAACTTCAGCTTTTCCACGCTGCCCTTCCTCGCGGGCATCGCGCTGCTGCCGGTGCGGATCGCCCTGCTCGAGTGGTACCGCAAGAGCGAGCTGTCGTCGGACCGCGCCGGACTGCTCGGCGTCCAGGATCCGACGCCCGCCCTGCGCATGTTCCTCAAGATGGCGGGCGGCGGTAACATGTCGGAGATGGACCTGAACGCCTTCCTCGTGCAGGCGAAGGAATATGAGGAGACGGGCGGCGCGCTCGACCGCATCTTCCAGATCCTCAACACGCTCGACCGGACGCATCCGTTCAACACGCTGCGCGCCGCCGAGCTGCAACGCTGGATCGAGGCGGGCCATTACGAGCGGATCCTGGGCGGCGAGTACACGCGGCGCGGCCCGGAGGCCGAGCAGCGGCCGATCGACAAGGACATCGACGAAGCCCGCGAGCACTATATGAAGGAAGCGAAGGCCGTCGTGAACGACGTGGTCGACACCGCCAAGCGGGCGGCGCAAGCCTTCTCGGACGCGCTCAAGAAGCGGTGAGAGTACTGGTCGTGGGGGGCGGCGGGCGCGAACATGCGCTCTGCTGGGCCCTGCAGCGCGACGCCTCGGCCGCCACCCACGACTTGGAGTTGTTCGCCGCCCCCGGCAACCCGGGCACCGCGGCACTGGCCACCAACCTCCCCATCGCCGCCACCGCGATCGACGACCTCGTCGCCGCCGTCCAACACCAGGCGATCGATCTGACCGTCGTGGGACCGGAAGCCCCCCTGGCCGCCGGTCTCGCGGACCGGCTGCACGCGATTCGCGCACACGTGTTCGGCCCGACCGCCGCCGCCGCCCGCCTCGAATCCTCCAAGGCCTATGCCAAGGAAGTGATGCGCCGCGCCGCGGTCCCCACGGCCGCCAGCGAGACGTTCACCGACGCCGCGGCGGCGCGGGACTACATTCGCGGGCGCCGTGAGCCATTGGTCGTGAAGGCGTCGGGTCTCGCGGCGGGCAAGGGCGCGGTGGTGTGCGCCACGCGCGCCGAAGCCTCCGACGTCGCGCGCACCATGCTGAGCGGTACCGCCCTCGGCGAGGCGGGTCGCGAGATCGTGATCGAGGACTATGTCGAAGGCGAAGAGCTGTCGGTACTCGCGCTCACCGACGGCGAGCAGGTGCTCATCCTGCCGCCCGCGCAGGACCACAAGCGCTTGGGCGAAGGCGACACGGGACCCAACACCGGAGGGATGGGCGCGTACTGTCCCGTGAGCCTCGCGACCGACGCCCTTCTTGCCCGGGTGCGGCGCGACGTTTTCGAGCCGGTGCTGCGGGAAATGGCTGCGCAGGGTGCCCTATATGAAGGAGTGCTGTACGCGGGACTCATGCTCCAGGCCGACGGCACACCGTGCGTGCTCGAATTCAATTGCCGCTTCGGCGATCCGGAGACGCAGGCCGTCCTGCCCGTTCTGCCCGAGGGATGGACGGCGCACCTCGCGGCCATTGCCGCCCGGCGCTGGACGGGGCCACCCGCGGCGCTGGCCGCCCAGCGCACGGCGGTCACCACCGTCCTCGCGGCGCGGGGCTATCCCGACGCGCCCGAACAGGGAGCGCCGATCGTGCTCCCCGCGGCGGCGGCGCTTGGCGACCGCGTGATCGTGTTTCACGCGGGCACCACACGCGACCCGCAGGGCGCCCTCCGCACTGCCGGCGGGCGGGTGTTGAGCGTGACGGGGCTCGGAGGCGACGTCGCCGCCGCTGCGGCGGCGAGCGCGGAGGCGTGTGCGCGCATCGAATTCCCGGGGAAGACGTGGCGGCGCGACATCGCCTGGCGCGAAACCCGGAGAGCCCGTGCCGGAGCTGCCTGAGGTCGAGACGATCGTCCGCCAGCTCGCGCCGCAGCTGGAGGGGTATCGCATCGCCCGCGCCGAGCTCCGCAAAAGCGACGTCCTGCGCCGCGTCTCGAAGGCCCGGCTGCTGCAGACCCTGCGCCGGAACACCATTGAAGAAGTCAGCCGCCGCGCCAAGCACGCGGTGCTGCGCCTGGCGTCCGGCCACCGCCTCATCATTCAGCCGCGCATGACCGGCTCGCTGCTCGTGCATGAGCGACGGCTCACTGCGGCAGAATCGAAGTATGCCGTCCTGATCTGCACACTGGACGACGGCCGTCGCTTCGTCTACCGCGACGTGCGCCGCCTCGGCACGATCTGGCTGCTCGATGACACGGGATGGGCGGCGTATACCGGCCGGATCGGCCCCGAGCCGCTCGAGGAGACGTTCACGCCGTTCGTCTTCGCCGAGCGGCTGCGCACGACCCGCACCGCGATCAAGAAGGCGATCATGGATCAGCGCCGGGTCGCGGGCGTCGGCAACATCTACGCCAACGAAGCCCTCTTCGATGCGGGCATCGATCCATCGAAGCCGACGCACCGGCTCTCGCTGGCCGAGTTCGCGCGGTTGCACGAGGCCGTGGTGGACGTGCTGAACCGCGCGGTGGCGGCGTCGGGGACGACGGTGCGCGACTACCGCACCGGCACCGGCGAGAGCGGGCGATTCCAGTTCGAGCTGCGGGTGTACGGCCGCGGGGGACAGGCGTGCGTGCGGTGCGGCAAGCGCCTCGCGACGACGCACGCGATCGACCTGCGCGCGACGACATTTTGCCCCCGTTGCCAGCGGTAGCCGCGCATGTTCCCCTCCTTGCACTGAGGCGACGTTCCACCCTGCGGCGGCTCAGCGGCGCCGGCACCTGGACCGGATCGGCGCCGGGCTCGTAACTTTCCTGCCCCCGCATGGAGGCTCTGATACGTATGTTCCGGCTGCTGCTGCTGTGGTCGCTGCTCACCTCCGCCGCTCCCGCGCTGGCCCAGAATGCATCTCCCGGGGAGCGGCTCGCCGTCGTCAAACACGTGCTCCCGAACGGCATGACGTTTCTGCTGCTCCGCCGGCCCGGTGCGCCGACGGCGTCGTTCGTCACCCACTTTCGCGCGGGGGGCGTGGACGAGTGGACCGGCATCTCCGGCACGGCGCACCTCTTCGAGCACATGCTCTTCAAGGGCAGCCGCTCGATCGGCACGAAAGACCTGGCCGGCGAGCAGGCGCTCTTCCCCGCCATCGATGCCATCGCCGATTCGTTCACCGCGGAGTTCCGGAAAGGCGGTATGGCCGACAGCGCACGGCTGCAGCGGTTCCGCGACCGGCTGAAGCAGCTGGAGGATTCCGCCCGCGCCTTCGTCGTGTCCAACGAGCTCGACCGCATCCTCACGGAAAACGGCGCCGTCGGCCTCAACGCGAGCACGTCGAACGACGTCACCAACTACTACTTCTCGCTGCCGTCCAACCGCGCGCAGCTGTGGTTCGTGCTGGAAAGCGATCGGCTGAAGCACCCCGTGCTGCGCGAGTTCTATTCGGAGCGCGACGTGGTGATGGAGGAGCGGCGGCTGCGGACCGAAACCCAGCCCTTCGGCCTGCTGATCGAGGAATACCTGATGGCCGCGTTCCGCGCGCATCCGTACGGCCGGCCGGTGGTCGGTCACGCGAGCGAGATCCAGGCCGTGAGCCGCGGCTCGGCGCTCGAGTACTTCAAGCGCTACTACGGACCCAATAACGCCGTCGTGGCGATCGTGGGGGACGTCAACGTCGACTCCATGAAGACGTGGGCGACGCGCTACTTCGGCGACATCCCGGCGGGCGACCCGCACCGCCCCGTCGTCACGCAGGAGCCGCCGCAGCGCGGGGAGCGCCGCATCAGCGTGGAGTTCGACGCGAATCCGCAGATCCTGATCGGCTATCACGTTCCGAACCTGCGGCACGCCGACGCGCCCGCGCTGCAGGTGCTGTCGCAGATCCTGACCGCCGGACGGACGTCGCGCCTGTTCCAGCGGCTGGTGATTCGCGAGCGCAAAGCGACGACGGTGGCCTCGTTCCAATTCCCCGGCAGCCTGTACCCGCGGCTCTTCACGTTCCAGGGCGTGCCGATCGCGCCGCACACGACGGAGGCGATCGAGCGGGCGATCTACGACGAGCTCGAGCGCATTCAGCGCGAGCCGCCGACGGCCGAGGAGCTGCAACGCGTGCGCAACCAGTCGGAAGCCGGCAGCATTCAGCGCCTGCAATCGAACTTCGGGCTGGCGTTCCAGCTGTCGAACAGCGAAGCCCTCTGGTACGACTGGCGGCAGACGTTCCGCGACCAGGCGGCGCTGGCCCGCGTCACCGCCGCGGACGTGCAGCGCGTCGCCCGGACATACTTCTCCTCCACCAACCGAACCGTCGCCACACTGGTGCGGCCGGCCCAGACCCCGGAAGAGAGCCACTGATGCGCGCCCCCCTTCTGGTTTTCGGCGCCCTGCTCGGCATCGCCGGCGCCACCGCCGCCCAGCAACCCGATCCGCGGCAGCAGATCCAGCAGCTCGCGATCGCTCCCCTGCGGTTCAATCCGCCGCAGCCCAAGCGCATCACGCTGTCGAACCGCGTGGTGGTGTACTTGCTCGAGGACCACACGCTGCCCCTCGTCACGGTACAGCTCGTCTCCAAGGTAGGCGTCGCGAACCTGCCCGACTCGCTGTGGGGGGTGGGGTGGCAAGCCGATGGCTTGCTCCGCACCGGCGGGACGGCGCGGCTATTGCCCGATTCGGTGGACAAGCTCATCGACTTCTATGCGCTGAACATCACTTTCTCGACGGATCACGAGCAGAGCTTCGGCACGATGTCGGGGCTGTCGCGCTATACCACGCAGCTGCTCGACCTCGGCTTCGAGCTGATGAAGAGCCCGCGCAACGACTCGTCCCGCGTGCGGATCACCGCGGCGCAGCAGCAGGAGAACTGGCGGCGCCGCAACGACACCCCCGGGCAGGTGCTGGGCCGCGCGTGGGCGCAGGTGCTGATCGGGGACCACCCATTGGGCCGTTCGCTCGTGAAGCCCGAGGAAATCGCCGGCTTCACGCCCGAGCGGTTCCGGTGGGTGCAGGAGCGGCTGTTCTGCCCGCAGAACCTGGTGGTCGGCGTCTCCGGCGATTTCCAGGAGCGGCAGATCGTGACCGCGCTCGAGCGGCAGTTCCGCGGCTGGGCGGCGTGCAAGCCCGGCCTGCAGGAGGTCCCGTCGCTCGCCTTCGCCGCCGGCCCCCGCGTGGTGCTGGTGGAGAAGGACGTCAATCAGACGAACATCCGCATGGGCCACGGCGGCGGCATCCGGGTGGCCAACACGCCGGACTACTTCGCGTCCCAGGTCGCGGACTTCCTGCTGGGGGGCAGCGGGTTCACCTCCCGGCTGCTGTCGCGGGTCCGCGGCGACTCCGGGTTTGCCTACAGCGCGTTCAGCAGCTGGGGCGCGGAGACCGACCGCGACGACCAGTTCTTTGCGCAGGCGCAGATTCGCGCGGAGAAGACGGTGGCGGGAATGACGCTGATGCGCTCCACGATCGGCTCGATGGCATCCGAGCCGGTGACGGCGGAGGACGTGAAGCTCGCGCAGGATAACGAGGTCAACAGTTTCGTCTTCCGGTTCGCGAATGCGTCCCAGATCGTCGCCCAGCAGCTGAGTTACGCCGTGGACGGCCTGCCGCCGAACTGGTTCGACATCTACCTGCGCGGGATCCAGGCCGTGTCGCCGGCCCAGGTGCGCCAGGCGGCGCAGCGCCACCTCCACCCCGACAAGCTCGTGATGGTGGTGGTCGGCAAGCCGAGCGCGTTCGACCGGCCGTTGAGTGCGCTGGGAGCGGTGACGGTGCTGCCGGTGGATTCGATCATCCGCTAACAGAAAACGGTTAGGCGGTTGGGACTCATTCCAACCGCCTACCTGCGCAGCTCCCTCACGACCGGGCCGAGCAGCAGCGTCAGGAACACGGCTCCCGCGATCGGCAGCAGCAGGCTGCTGGCCAGCCGTAGTCCGAAGGGCCTCCTGCTTCGACTTCCCCTACGGGATCCGCCACGGCAAAAACCCACAGCGCGCGGCGTTAGATCGTCAGACTCGTGCCGCCATGCTGGGGTCCGTGCCCGCCGCGCGCGCGTTCACGTCCGTAGTAGCGATGAGCGACAGCTTCTTGTCGGCGGCAGTCTCTTCGGCCTGGCTTTCGTCCAGCAGCTTGACGATATCCGCATGGCCCAGCAGCGCCGCCACCGCCTTGGCGGAGCCATATGCCGAGATCTCGTAGTGCTCCACGCGCTGAGCCGCCGAGATCAACCCGGCGTCCACAACCGCTTCGCTGCCGTCTTCCTCCATCAGCTCATCGGCTTCTTCGATGAGCCCCTTCATTCCCTGGCAAACAACGTTCCCCGGCCGCGCGTCGAGCTTCGTGAAGATCCGGTCGAGCCGCTCGACCTGACGCG
The DNA here is from genome assembly GCA_030699545.1 of Gemmatimonadales bacterium. GTDB lineage: Bacteria > Gemmatimonadota > Gemmatimonadetes > Gemmatimonadales > GWC2-71-9 > 20CM-2-65-7. Next base: position 10,795 of record JAUYMC010000355.1, read on the forward strand.
TGGTGTCGGCCAGGTGGTCGCGGAAGGCTTGGGCCAGGTCCTCGCTATCGGCGTGCTCGGCCAACTTGGGAAGCGCCTTGGTCAGCTGCTGCTCGGCGCTGTAAATGTCCTTGAGCTGGTGCAACAATAGGTCCTGCATGGTCTCGAGCGGCATGATCCCTGCTCCACCGTTAGGGGTTGCGGTACGGATGTAGTTCGGGCTCTCACCAACGTAGAAGGCAGGCGGCGGCTGCAGTATCGGTCGAAGGCGGACAGTCGGGCTAAGCCCACCGAAGGGGTAGACTGAAAATGCGCCTGCGGATCCTGATCGGTGGAGCGGACGCCCGCTTTCGCAATGCCGCGTGGCGTGACCGCCTGATGCCCGGACGAACCCGCCGTCCGCGCTCGCTGTTCGCACTGGGATACGGCGCGAACGGCATCACGTTCGGCGCGGTCGCGGCCCATATCCTGCGAGACGTTTGTACGGAGCGGGAGAATGATGATGCGACGCTGTTCCGGTTCGACCGCCAACACTAAAGGACGACGAGCATGGGTCAGTCGCTGAAGCTGGCGCACGTGAAGCGCTACAAGGACATCGCGGTGCTGTTGATGGAGTACGGTCGCTCCGACGTGGTGCAGGAGGCCGGCTGGGACGACGGCCTGCCCCCCCCGGACAAGCGCGACCTCCCCGTCGAGGCGGAGCCCGAAGCGGAAGAATTCGCGGCCGACCTCGAGACGATGGGGCCGACGTTCGTGAAGCTCGGCCAGGTCCTGTCCACGCGCGCCGACCTTCTCCCGCCGTCATACCTCGAGGCCCTGGCCCGGCTCCAGGACAACGTCGAGCCGTTCCCCTACGCAGAGGTCGAGCGGATCGTCTCCGAGGAGCTGGGCGTGCGGATCTCGAAGGCGTTCCTCGAGTTCTCGCGGGAGCCGCTCGCCGCGGCGTCGCTGGGGCAGGTGCACAAGGCGCTGCTGCGCGACGGGCGGCCGGTCGTGGTCAAGGTCCAGCGGCCCGATATCCAGGAGCGCATCCTCGAGGATCTCGAGGCCCTGGCGGAGATCGCCGGCGTGCTCGATCGCCGCACCAAGGTCGGCAAGCGCTACGAGTTCAGTCAGATCGTGGAGGAGTTCCGCAAGACCCTGCTGGCGGAGCTCGATTACCGGCGCGAAGCGGCGAATCTGACGACGCTCGCCGAGAACCTCGCGGAGTTCGCGCACATCGTCGTCCCGCGGCCGGTGGAGGATTACACGGGCACGCGCGTGCTCACCATGGACCACATCACGGGCCGCAAGATCACGAATCTGAGCCCCCTGGTGTTCCTCGAGATCGATGGCGAGGTCCTCGCCGAGGAGCTGATGCGCGCGTACCTGAAGCAGATCTTTGTCGACGGCTTCTTCCACGCCGACCCGCATCCCGGCAACGTCTTCCTGACCGATGATCGGCGCATCGCCCTGCTCGATCTCGGCATGGTGTCGCGGCTGGCGCCGCGGATCCAGGAGAACTTGCTCCAGATGGTGCTCGCCCTCAGCGATGGGCGCAGTGACGAGACGGCGGACTTCGCGCTGAAGATCGGTGAGCCGAGGGACCACTTCGTCGAGAAGGAGTTCCGGCAGCGCGTCGCGGAGGTCGTCAGCCGCAATCAGGACGCGACGCTGGGTGAGCTGCAGGTCGGGCGGGCGTTCCTGGACATGGCGAAGCACGCGGGCGAGACGGGCGTGCGCATGCCGGCCGAGCTCACGATGCTGGGCAAGGCGCTGCTCAATCTCGACGGGATCGGGCGGATTCTCGCGCCGGAGTTCGATCCGGCGCAGTCGATCCGGCGCAACGCGGCCAAGATCATGCGCCAGCGCATGATCAAGACCGTCTCCCCCGGCAACATGTTTTCGGGACTGCTGGAAGTGAAAGACCTGGTGATGCGGCTCCCCGGGCGGATCAACAAGATTCTCGATGCGACGGCCGACAACAAGCTCGGTCTGAAGATCGACACGGGCATCGACGCGCAGGGATTCATGATGGGTCTGCAGACGGTGGCGAACCGGATCACGGGCGGCCTGATCCTGGCGGCATTGATCGTGGGCGCGGCGATGTTGATGCGCATTCCCACGTCGTTCACCATCCTCGGCTACCCCGGCCTGGCGATGCTGTTCTTTCTGGCTGGCGCCGGCGGCGCGATCGCCTTGCTGTTGCGGATCGTCTTGACCGACCGCGCGCATCGAAAAGAAGCGGCACGCGGCCCGCCGCCGGGACGGAACGGCGGGCCGTAGCGTCAGCTGAGCGCGACGATTCGGCCGCGCGGGGGAATCCCCGCCTCGAGCTCCAGAATGCCCACGCTCGGCGGGATTCCAAACCGCGGCGCCCCTGCCCCGCCCGGATTGATCACGGTCACCATCTCGTCCACCAGCTCGAGCAGCGGCCGGTGGCTGTGGCCGTACACGATGATGTCGGCATCGGGAAACGCCTGGCGCAGCTGCGCCGGCGTCGGCCTGCCGAGCTGGTCGCCGTGCGTGACCACGACCCGAAATCCCTCGAGGTCGACGGCCGCCACCGGCGGCAGCTTCGCGCGCAGTTCCATCCCGTCGCTGTTCCCGTACACCGCCGTCACGGGGGCCAGCGCCTCCAGCTCGACCAGCAGATCGAGCCGCCCGACGTCCCCGCCATGGAGGATGTGATCGACGTCGCGGAACACCTCGAAGACCTCCGGCCGCAACATCCCATGCGTGTCGGAGATGACCCCGAGTCTCACGGGAGCGCGAAGACGCGCTCGCCCGCGAACTTGCGGCGCGCGAGGTCCCAGGGGAAAAAGATGACGACGCGAAACTCGACCCGGTCACCGGTCGGCGCGCGGTCGAGCCACCGCCCGCGGTGCGTACCCGTGACGCGCGCCTCTTCGCAGACGCCCTGCGGACCGATCACGATCTGCTGCAGGTCGAAGTGCACGTCCGGAAAAGCGGAGAGCAGCTCGGTGTAGAAGCGGGTCGCGCCCGCGTGTCCTTCCCAGCGCGTCCCGCCGGGATGGACCTCGTACACGCAGTCGGGCGTCAGCGTCGCCATCAGCCCCGCGATGTCACGCCGGTCCTCGGCGATCGAGTGGGCCTTCCACAGCTCCCGGATCTCGCGGTACAGCTCCGGTGTCATCTCGCGCCCGCAGCAGCTCCCGGACATCCTCCCGTTCGATCATCCCTGCCACCGTCCCATGACGTCGATGCTCAGGCCCAGCTGATCGAGAATCCGCTGGACCACGAAGTCCACCAGATCCCGGACGTGTTTGGGCTTCTGATAGAAGCCGGGCGCCGCCGGCAGCACGGTCGCTCCCGCCTCGGTGGCCGCCACGAGGTTCCGCAGATGCACCAGCGACAACGGCATCTCGCGCGGGACGAGCAGCAGGGGGCGCCGCTCCTTGAGGGCCACATCGGCCGCGCGCTCAATCAGCGAGCGGCTGGTGCCGTGCGCGATCGCCGCGACCGTCCCCATCGAGCAGGGGCACACCACCATGCCGGAGGTTTTCACCGAACCACTCGCCGGGCTCGCGCCCCGGTCGGCGTCGTCGAACACCCGCACGCTGGTCCACAGTCCGCCGGTCGCCTGTTGTAGCCCCGTGACGTCCTTGATGCCCGCCTCCTCGGCGAGCAACCGCCAGCCGTGACTCGAGACGAGCAGCCAGACCGGCACGGTGTGCGTGGCGAGCACTTCAAGCAGGCGAACGGCGTACGGCGCGCCAGAGGCTCCGGTGATGGCGAGGATGACGGGAAGCGTGGTCATGTCCCCCGCCGATTCGGGGTAACGGATTTCCTGGGGTGCGTTGGCGGACGGGGCGGTGGCACGGAGCGCGGAGCACGGAGTTTGCCCCGGCGCACCGCAGCCTTCCCCGTGCCTGGACGTCCTGCTCCGTACTCCGTGCTCTTTGTTTTCATAGCACCCGATCCACCCACGCCCCCAGAAACACCACGATGCTCACGATCCCGTTCGCCGTGAAAAACGCCGCATCGAGGCGCGAGAGATCGTCCGGGTGCACCAGATGGTGCTCCCACGCGATCAGCCCCGCCCCGATCCCCGCGCCGGCGTAATACGGCCACCCGAGCCCGGCACCGTACCCGAACACGACCAGGGCGGCGATCGCCACCCCGTGCAGGGCCTTGGCCGTGAAGATGGCGCGCGGCCGGCCCAACCGGACGACCGCCGAGCGCAGCCGCTGCTGGCGGTCAAACGATTCATCCTGCAGCGCGTAGAAGATGTCGAACCCCGCCACCCAGCAGGCGACCGCCGCGGCAATGACGATCAGCAGCCACCGGGGATCGCTCCAGGCGCCAGTCACGGCTACATACCCGCCCACCGGCGCGATCGCCAGTGACCCCCCGAGCCAGAGGTGCGTCCAATCGGTGAAGCGCTTCGTGTAGCTGTACGTCGCGATCCAGATCAGCGCGACCGGCGCCAGCGCCGCGCACAGCGGATTCAGCGCCCACGCCGCCCACAGGAACAGCACCATCGCCGCGATCACGGCGCCCCACGCCTGGCTCAGCGACAGCCGCCCCGCCGGGAGCTCCCGCCCCCGGGTGCGTGGATTCCGCGCGTCGAGCCGCCGATCGGCGATCCGATTGAACCCCATCGCGACGAAGCGGGCCGCCGTAAAGGCGACGACGACGAGCGCCGCCACGCGCCACGTGACCGGCTGGAGGTAGGAGGCCACGATGACGCCCAGCAGGGCGA